>JAEWCJ010000012.1 GCA_023390695.1 Pseudomonadota bacterium
TTGACGAAGGGAGGCCTGCTCATGTCCGTCGTCTGCCGATGTTGTGGAATCCGGCAAGGATACAGGCGATAGGTTTATCGAGGCATTAATCGAACGTCATGTTGAGCAACCTTTCGGCATTGCCAGACCTGATCTTGCGCAGGCTGAGGTCATCGAGGCCCAGCTTGTCCACCACCTCGATGGTCGGCTTGATGGGGCCGAGCGGCGTATCGGTCGCAAAAACGATGCGGTCCGCGCCGAAAAATTCGTATCCGCAGCGCACGCCATGCTGGCCGCCGAACATGGCGGTGTCGGCGTAGAACTCGTGGAAATAATCAAGATGCGGCCGCTTCAACGAGGGCAGGATCTGCGAGTAATCCTCATCGCTGGTGCGACTGCCGAGCACCTGCAGGCCGGCACCGACCCGGCCGTCGAAATAGGGGATCATGCCGCCGCAATGATGGGTGATGATCTTCATCCTGGGGTGGCGGTCGAACAGCCCGGAGAAGACGAGGCGGGACATTGCCACCGACGTGTCATAGGGCCAGCCGAAGCACCACCACATCTCGAAGCGGGATTTCTGTTCCGACGGATAATCCGTCATTGCGGATGTGCGGACGGGATGCAGCCATATCGGCAGGTCATATCCGGCGAGCAGGTCGAAGACCGGCAGGAAGGAAGGGTCATCGAGCGGCTTGCCGGCGATATTCGTGAATATCTGGATGCCGCGAGCGCCCAGCGTATCGATGGCGCGTCTGGCTTCCGTCAGCGAGCCTTCGATATCCGTCAGGCACAAGGCGGCTGCGAAAGCCGGGAAGCGCTGCGGATATTCGCGGCACAGGTCCGCCATCGAATCGTTGGCGATGCGGGCGAGGTGCAGTCCGGCGTCAGGCTTTGCAATGTCCTCGAGCGGCGGATTGGGCAGCGAGATGATCTGCCGGTAATCGCCGAAGCTGTCCATTTCCCGAAAGCGCTCGTCGAGATCGAACAGCTTCCTGATCGAGCGCAGCCGCTTGCCCAGATTCTCCAGTTGTGGGGAGACCCTCGTCATCTCCTGGAAGAAGCGGTCGGGATAGATATGACAGAAAATGTCGATCAGTGGGCCGGTTGCGGGCATGGCTATTCGCCCTCCTTGATGCCGCGCTCGCGGTAGAAGGCCAAGGCGCCGTCGTGATAGGGCACGTTCACCTTGTGATGCATCCGCTGCGGGTTGAAATCGCGGAACAGCGGCAGGGTCTGGCTCAGTGCTTCCTTGTTGTCGGCAATGATCTGCACAATCGATTTCACGCGGGCCGCCGGGAGATCGGCATTGGCCATGATCGTGTAATCGAAATGCATGAATGTGGTTGGCGTGCGGATGCCGGCGAGGTTCGGTGCGGGATTGACGACCGACAGATACGAGGTCGGAAACAGCTTCTGCATGCCGGCGATGGCGGCAGGCGTATTTTCAAGTGGGATAAAGCGGATGCCGCCGGTGGCCGCGTCCGCCTCGGCGACCTTGCCGGAGCCCGGAGCGAATAGCGTGACATCGACCCGCCCGGCGATGAACTCGTCGACGCCGCGCACCAGATTGGGCACCAGCACGGTTTTCACGTCGGCCGGCGTCAGGCCGCCGGAAGCCAGCATGGCGTCGGCGATCACACGCAGCACTTCCTGGCTGGTGAAGCCATAAGCGATCGTCTTGCCCTTCATGTCCTTCACCGACTGGATCGGTGAGTCATTGCGCACGAAAAAGCCGACGCGGAAAGGAAACAGGATCGCGAGCGTGCGCAGCTTCGGGTTGGGCCGTTTGTCGAAAATGCCGGTGCCGTTATAGGCCTCCAGCAATTCCAGCGTATTGCTGAAGCCGACATCGACCTCTCCGGAATTGACGAGGGCGAGGGCGGCGCCGGTGCCGCTCGAGGGCTGCACGCGGGTCTGGATGCCGCCTTTCTCGGTCAGCACCTTGGCGACGGCGGCGCCGATCGCGTAGGTTGCCGTGCCTTGCGGCGATGTGCTCAGGCCGAGCGGCTGTGCCTGCGTAGTGGTCGCGATGGCGAGCGTGGCCGCGAACGCGGCTGCGGCAGCGAAGAAACGCATGGGTCGTCCTCCCGATCAGACGATGTTGAAGAGTTTTGCTGCATTGAGCGTTGTCAGTTTGTTTTTGTCCGCGTCCGACAGACGTGGATGGCTTGCAATGAATTGCGCCGGGCGTGCCTCGCCGACCGGATAGTCGGAGCCCATCATCACGCGGTCGCTGCCGACCTTGGCAACGAGCTGCTCCAGGGTGTCCGCATCGTAGACGCAGGTGTCGTAGAACAGCATGCGCAGATAGTCGTCCGGCGATTTCGTCATGTTGACGCGCGTGGACGGCTTTTCGAGATAGTTGCGCGCAATGCGGCCCATGTAAAAGGGCATGTAGCCGCCACCATGTGAAATGCAGATTTTCAGCTTCGGATAGGCGTCCAGAATACCCTCATACATCAACGAAGCCACGGCCATCGCTTCCTCAAAGGACTGGCCGATGCTGTTCCAGAGGAAGTGTTTTTTGAATCGGTCCTCGGCGTTACCGGCAGGATGGATGAAGACAACGGCGCCAAGTTTCTCCGCTTTCGCCCAGAACGGTCGCAGGCTTTTGTCGCCGATCTCGGTCTCTCGTACGCGGGTTGAGATAGTGGCGCCGCTGAAGCCAAGTTCGCCCATGCAGCGGGTCAGTTCCTGAACCGCCAGGCCGGGCGCCTGCAGGGGGATGCTGCAAAGGCCTTTGAAGCGGTCGGGATGCGCCGCGACCATGGCGGCGATGCGGTCGTTCGATTGTCGGTCGAGTGCCAGCGCGGCCTGCGGCTCCGCCCAATACGTGCATTGGTGCACAAGGCTGGCCGAGAGCACCTGTATATCGATGCCCATCGCATCCATCGCCTTGAGGCGCTCGTCGGCGTCCGCCATGCGGGCGATAACGCTGTCGCTGCGTTCCTTCGCTTTCTGTCGTGCCTCCTCGCTCAGATCCGGATCGTGGCTCGACTGTGCGAATACGCTCCAGCGCGCGGTCTGCGCGTAGACCTCGGGTACGACGACATGTGCGTGGACATCGATGATGGGCGTCCGCGTGCTCATGTCACTATTCCTTGCGATATTCGACACGTCGCGCCAGCGGGAAGAGCTGCCAGCCGAAACGGTCGGCGACATAGCCCCAAATGCCCTTCGGGGCCTTCAGCATCACCGCGATGGCGACGACGCCAAGCATGAGAAGATAGAGCGCTCCGAGATCGGCCAGCGTTTCGCGCAGCAGGAAGAAGACGATGGTGCCGATGATCGGACCTTCCAGGCGGCCGACGCCGCCGATCACCACGATGAAGATGACAAAGGCGGTCCACTCGTTGACGCTGAACGCCGTGTCCGGGGAAATCCGCAGCTTTTGCAGGAAGATCAGTGCCCCGACCATCGCCGTGCCGGCGGCGGTGATGACGTAGACCACAAGCTTTGTACGAATGACATTGACGCCGTTCGACAAAGCGGCCGTCTCATTGTCGCGGATGGCGGTGAGGGCGAGGCCATAGCGCGAGCGCAGCAGTATCACGATCAGTCCGAGAATAACGACCAGAAGCGCCAGTGCGATCCAGTAGATCATGAATTCGCGCATCTGCCGCGTCTCTGCGATGGCGGTGATGGTCGATACGGGCAGGGAAATGCCGGAGCCGCCGCCGAGCGGCCCGATCTGCGCGGCCAGCAGGCGGAAGACCTCTGCCACCACCCAGGTGCCGATGGCGAAATAGTGCCCGCGCAGGCGGAAGATCAGGAGGGCCACCGGAATGGCGATGACGGCGGAGACAAGGCCTGCAATCGGAATGGTCCAGACCGGATTGATGCCGGCAAAGATCGCAAGTCCGAAGAGAATATAGGCGCCGAGCCCGACATAGGCCTGCTGGCCGACCGAGACGAGCCCGGCATAACCGGCGAGCAGGTTCCAGAGGCTGGCCAGCGCAACATAGGTGAAGATTTCCGCCAGCAAGCGCAGGTCCGAACGCTCCGCCCAGTAGGGTGCCGCCGCAAGCGCGACGAACAGCAGCGTGAAGCCCGCGACGCCGATCTGGCTCGAGCGGGTGGAATGCGCGACCCTGATGTCCGTCGTGCTCATCACTGCACCTTCGGAAACAGGCCCTGCGGCCGGACCGCAAGGATGAAGAGAAACACGAGATGGCCTGCGAGCAATTGCCAGCCGGGATCGATCTTGGCGCCGATCGCCTGCGAGACGCCGAGGATGATGCCGCCGGCCAGCGTGCCCCACATCGAGCCGAGGCCGCCGATGATCACCGCCTCGAAGCCGAATATCAGGCGAGCAGGCCCGATGGACGGATCGAAATTGGCGCGCACGGCGAGCAGTACGCCCGCAATCGCGACAATGGCTAGCGACAGCGCCATGGCGAGGCCGAAGATGTGGCGGTTGTCGAGGCCCATGAGCTGCGATACCGGCTGGTCGTCGGAGGTGGCGCGGAAGGCGCGGCCCATCGCCGTGCGGTAGAACACCATCTGCATCAGCGCGATCACGACGACGGCCATCACGAATTGTGCCAGCGGCAAGATACCGAGCGACACGCCGGGCAGCACCTCGATGCTGGCAGTCTCGATGGGACCGGCATTCAGCTTGCGGCTGTCGGCGGTGAAAATTTCCAGGAGCGCATTCTGGATGATGATGGAGAGGCCGAACGTCACCAGCAGCGGCGGCAGGAGATCGTCGCCGAGCGTGCGATTGAGGATCGTGCGCTGAAGCACATAGCCGATGACCGCCATGATCGGGACAACGAACAGCAGCGAGATCAGCGGGTTGACGCCGAGCGTTTCCACGACCACCAGCGCAATATAGGCCGCGAGCACGATCAGATCGCCATGCGCGATGTTGACGAGGCGCATCACTCCGAAAATGAGCGAGAGCCCGGCGGCGAACATGGCATAGAGCCCGCCGATCAGGATCCCTTGCACGATGGTGTTGACCCACTCCACGCGAAACCTCGTCTTTTTCTTCGTCATGGCCGGGCTTGTCCCGGCCATCCCGCTTATGAACGCACTGCACTCCTTGTCGGGATGCGCGGGTCAGGCCCGCGTATGACGAAGGAGAATCTGAATTGTCTCATCACGCATTCACACTCCGAAATAGGCGGCCGACACCGCCTCGCGCGTGACTTCGCCGGACTTGCCCTGCAGGACGACGCGGCCTTCCTGCAGGCAATAGACATGGTCGGCGGCCTTCAGCGCCTGCGCCACGTCCTGCTCCACGACGATGAGGGTGATGCCGGCGGCGGCGATCTGCGGCAGCCGCGCATAGATATCGCGCACGATAATGGGCGCGAGACCGAGGCTGATCTCGTCGCACATCATCAATTTGGGATTGGACATCAGTGCGCGGCCGATCGCGCACATCTGCTGCTGGCCGCCGGAGAGCGAGGTGGCAGGGGCATTGCGGCGCTCCGCCAGCACCGGGAAAAGGTCGTAAATAGCGGCGAGCGACCACGGCCCTTTACGCCCCATCTGGCCGCCGATCGTCAGGTTTTCCTCGACCGAGAGCGAGGGAAACAGGCGCCGGCCTTCCGGCACCAGCGCGATGCCGCGCTTGGCGACGTCATGGGCCGGTTTGTCGCCAATAGGCTCGCCGTCAAGGATGATGGAATCGCGCTTGCCGGGCATCAGTCCGGCGATGCATTTCAGCAGCGTGCTCTTGCCGGCGCCATTCGCGCCGACGAAAGACACGACGGAATTCCGCGGAACAGACAGAGAGACTCCGAAGAGGGCCTGGAAATCGCCGTAGAAGGCGTCGAGCAAGCGGATTTCCAGCAGCGCTGCCGGCATTGCTTCAGGCATCGGCAGGAATTCCCATATAGATTTCAGCCACTTGCGGCGAGCGGATCACCTCCTGCGGGTCGCCCTGGGCGATAAAGGCCCCGCCATGCAGCACCGCCAGCCGATCGATCACGGCGAGTAGCGCATGCACAATGTGCTCGATCCAGATGATGGTGATGCCGGTTTTGCGGATATCCTCGATCAGTTCCACCAGCGCTTCGCATTCATGTTCGGTGAGGCCGCCGGCGACTTCGTCGAGCAGCAGCAATTGCGGTGCGGTCGCCAGCGCACGCGCCAGTTCCAGGCGCTTGCGGTCGAGCAGGGTGAGGGAATTTGCCGGCCGGTTTGCCTTGGCGGCGAGACCGCAGCGATCGAGAATGGCGTGGCTTTCGGCATAGACGTCGCGCTCGCTACGCCCTTGCCCAAAGGCGGCGGCAACAACAAGATTTTCGAACACGGTCATGCCGCCGAAGGGCTGCGGAATCTGAAACGAACGTGCGATGCCCATGCGGCAGCGCTTGTCGGGAGCGAGCCGCGTGATGTCCCGTTCATTGAATGTCACATGCCCAGCGTCCGGCGCAACCGTGCCAGTGATGACACCGAACAGTGTCGTCTTGCCGGCGCCATTGGGGCCGATGATGCCGAGCGCCTCGCCCTTCGCCACGGACAGATCCACGCTGTCGGCGATGATGATCGCGCCGAAGCGTTTGGAGATTTTGTCGAGGTCGAGGAGGGGTGTCATGTCTGGCCGGCTATAGGTCAATCCTCAATCCGTCGCCCTGAGGTGTTCAGCCA
>JAEWCJ010000075.1 GCA_023390695.1 Pseudomonadota bacterium
GTCTAAATGTTCAGATCGCGAAATGGTCGGACCGCCTCAGAACTCTTCCCATTCCTCGGCCTTGAGGGCGGTGGCGAGATTGGACTGCATGCGGCCCACCGGGCCGCGCCCGGCGCCGCCAGCCTTCTGCGCCAGGGGCTTCCTCTGCATCGCCGGTTTTGCCGGCACCGGCTGGCTGGCCTGCTGCGCCGCCGGGCTGCCGCCGCGATCGAAGCGGAAGAAACCGACCCGCTCGCTCATGGCGTGTTGCTGATCCTCCAGCGTCTTGGCGGTCGCCGCATTCTCCTCGACCAGAGCCGAGTTTTGCTGCGTTACCTCGTCCATCTGGTTCAGCGCCTTGTTGATCTGGTCGATGCCCGACGCCTGCTCGGAGCTGGCATTGGCGATATCGGCGACGATGACCGCCACGTTCTTGATCGATTCCATGATCTCGTTCAGCGACTGGCCGGCCCTGTTCACCAGGTCGACGCCCTGCTGCACCTGGCCCGACGAATTGGTGATGAGATCCTTGATGTCCTTGGCCGCCTGCGACGACCGCTGGGCGAGGCTACGGACCTCGGACGCAACGACGGCAAAGCCACGGCCGGCTTCGCCTGCACGCGCCGCCTCCACCGCGGCATTGAGCGCCAGCAGGTTGGTCTGCCGGGCGATCTCGTCGATGACGCTGATGATGTCGGAAATCTTGCGGGAAGATTCCTCGATCTGGGCCATCGCCGTAACAGCCTGCGCGACTACGGCCCCGCCGCGATTGGCGACCTCCTGCGTGCCCTGCGTCAGTTGATTGGCGTGTTGCGCATTCTCGGCATTCTTCTTCACGGTCGCCGCCATCTCCTCCATCGACGCCGAGGTCTGCTCCAGGCTGGCGGCCTGTACCTCGGTGCGCTGGGAGAGGTCGGTGGTGCTGGTGGAAATCTCCGCCGCCGCGTTCGAGACTTCGCTGCTGGACAACGCGATGTTCTGGATCGTGTCCTGCAACTGGCCAATGGCCGCGTTGAAGTCGTCCTGCACCTTCTTGTATTCGTCGGCGAAGTCGTCGGTGACACGATAGGTCAGGTCGCCCTTGGCAAGACGTTCAAGTCCTGCGCCGAGGCCCGCGACCACCTGCTGCACCTGACGCGCGGCCTCCGCGCGCGCCGCCTCGTTGCGGGCCCGCTCCTCGTCTGCAGCACGGCGGTGCTCGGCGGCTTCCGCTTCGGACCTTTTGAGGGCAACGGCGTTGTCCTTGAACACCTGCACGGCCTTCGCCATCCTGCCGACCTCATCGCCGCGCGATTGGCCGTCGATCGCCACCGCGAGATCGCCCTTCGCCAGGACGCCCATGCGCTCTGCCAGTTGCGTCAGTGGCCTTGAAATCTTGAACATGGAGATCCACAGGCCCAGCATGATGCTGACCGCAATACCCACTGCACTCAAAATGTAGACGAGCATCAGCGAGGACTTCGCCATATCGTGCAGCGACGCGGTGGAGGCCGCCATATCCTTGGACAGCCGCTCGTTATAGTCACGCATCTGCGCTGCAAGCTGCGGGACCATATCGTTCAGCTTCTGAATGTCGACCGGCGCAGCCTGGCTGCTCTTCAGATAGCCGCTGGCGACCGCAGCCGCAGCGTCGCGCAGATCGGTCATCGATTTCTGGAAATTCTCGAAATCGGCCTTACGCTGCGGCGAGTATTTCTTGGCATTCTCCAGATTGCTCAGGCCTGCCTTCAAGGCGGCATCGATTTCCGCGGCGGCGTTCTTGGCTTCCTGCGAGGTCGCCTCATAACTGGTCGTTGCCAGCGCATAATAGCCGAGATCGATAACACGGCGCGTCGCTCGCGCATTTTCGATGCGGGTCTGCGCGTCGCGCGAAAGCAGCGAGGAATACTCGCTGTCCAGACGGCTCAAAGTCAAACCGCTGAAGACGATGAGGCAGATCGATACGATGGCGAGCAGAGCAACGATGCTCACGATCTTGACCGATATTCTGATATTATCGAGGAAGGCCATTGCAGAATCTCCGGAGGCCGCGAACTGCTTGCAGCCGCGCATTTTCTAACTTTGCCGTTCTTTCTATTGCGCCTGACGGCTGGCACTCACAAAAGCAGAAACGGCCGCTAAGCGGCCGCTTTGTTTCCCGATACATCCTCGCCATCTGCCGATAGCGACAGCAGGTGCGGGAGATCAATCAGGGCGATCATGCCGCTTTCAATCGTGACCAGTCCGGACAGGAAATCGATGCGGGTCGCCTGCGCCACCCTCGGCACCGGCTGAACCTGCGAAGGATCGATCGAGACGATGTCGAGCACGCGGTCGCCCAGCAACCCGACCTGGCGCGCGCCGACCTGCACGATGATGACGATGTGCATCGGGGTGGCGTCGGTCATGCCCTGGCCGAAACGGCAGCGCAGGTCGATGATCGGCACCATCACGCCGCGCAGATTGAGCACACCGCGCACATATTCCGGCTGCTTGGGGAGATGCGTGATCTCGGACCAGCCCTTGATTTCGCGCACCGACATGATGTCGACGCCGTATTGATCCGAGCCGATCGCAAAGCTGATGAACTGCGTCCGGTCCAGCATGTGATCGTCGGGTGACGCTCCCCACTCCGTCGAAGACGCTTGCGACGAGTCGGTGACCGGCGAGGTCTCTTGCTGTGTCATCTGATTCATTCCCGTGTGACGCTTCGCTCGCGCGAAGACGATGCTGCGCCTTCCCCGCATCCGGCGGGGACAGAAGTGCTTCGTCGGATTTTGGAAACGCCGCCCAACGACCACAGATTCATTGACGGCGAGCAAACATGCTTCGCCTTTAAGAGAAGGTAAAATTGAGCTGCCCGCATGGCTGCAATTCGATCCATGCAGCGTTCAAGCTAAACAAGCGTTTAGCGGGCCTTCCGCGAGCGGCAAATTTCGTCGCAATATTTGGAGGAAGGCTCAAAAACCGCCCGGCCTTTGCTTGGCCCGCAAATGCGCGGTGGAACGGGCAAAGGCCGCCACGCCGTTTGGGTGGCGCCGTTGGCCCGATCCTCGCCGCAGAGATCCCGCCCCCCTTCCCCAGGCCGGCCCGCCGCTTGCGCGGCCCTGGCGATGCGGGCAAAAGTACCGCCGGGGAACCGTTCCAACTGCGGGATATGCGATGCGTTCATCAGCCATTTCAGGCCTTTTTGCCGCCGGCCTGCTGCTGACGGGGTGGAGCGCCGCTGCGCAATCGGAGCCGGCGCCGAACTTCGATCCCAACCGCATCGCCGGGATCCAGGCCAAGGGGCCGAATTACAGCATCGTCAACCCGGTCCGTAGCGACGGCTTTCTTCGCGACTACAGCGTGAAAAGCCCCTATGGGGATTTCCGCGTTTCCAGCGATGCGATGATGCAGGTGCGCCAGCGCGAATTGGCCGCGATCATCGAACTCGACAAGATCAACACCTCGGACGCCTTCAACAGGGCCCTGGTGGAAGCTGGCGTCGCACCCATCAAATTCGCCGGCAGCCTGATCATCAACCCGATCCAGACCATCGGCAATACGCTGGGTGGCATTGGCAATGCCATGGGCCAGATCGGCTCGGGCATGTCGAATGCCGGCAAGTCACGTGATGCCCCGCTTGGCGGTCTCGGCGCCGACCAGAAGCGGCGCGAACTCGCCGCCAAGCTCGGGGTCGATCCCTATACGGATTTCGAACCGCTGGCGCATCGCCTGCAGAAACTGTCGGAAGCCGCCGCGGCGGGCGGTCTCGTGGTATCGGGCGCGATGATGGCAATCCCGGGCGCCGTCGGCATCGTGGTGTCGAATGTCGCCACCGGCGGCAAGGTGTCCGAGATGATGCGCGACTATTCCGCGGCTCAGCTCATGGACATCAACCGCCAGAAGCTGGCGGCCATGGGCGTCGAGAGAGCGGTGATCGAACAACTGGTCACCAATCACGCCTATACGCCGCTCGACATGACCTCGATGGTCGCCTCGCTCGAGACCATCCAGGTCGACGGCCGCGCCGACTTCCTGCGCCGCGCCGCCGGCGTGACCAGCCGCGAGGCGGCCTATTTCAATCGCCGCTATGCCGAGCTGATCGCCGATTATCACGCCAAGACCGGCCAGATCACGAGCTTCGTCTCGCTCGGCGAGTTTCCGTTCAATCAGACCCGCTCGGGCTCGATCACTGCCGTGTGGCCGGTGGACGCCTTGTCATGGACCGACGGCACCGCCAAGGCGATGGGCCGCATCAACGGCGCCGTCAAAAACGGCCGTTATCCGGGCCGGCCGGAACTGCGCATCACCGGACAGGCCACCGGCGCCGCCAAGGAGCGGCTCAAGAGCATGGGCTGGACCGTCGTGGAGAACACACGCTTCCAGTGAGTTCGGGAGTCGAGTCGCGCCCGCCGAGTCAAGCGGATCGCCGCTAATAAATGACTCGCATCCAATGGCGCGACTCGCGCCTTATCCGGCCACGCACACGATCCGAGGTGGCCACATGCTTCCGACGACCCTCAATCGCCCCGACCCTTTTCCGGGAAGCATTCTGACGCTGGCGGTGGTGTCGGGCCTGCTGGCGTCAACGCTGATCGTGGCGCTCACGCTGGTCCATCTTTGATCCCTGCAGACCGCAATCCGAGCGCCTAGCTTCCCAGACCGAACGTTTCCAACGCCTGAACGAGCTGATCGGTGTCGTAAGGTTTGCCGAGGAACGCGATCGGCGCAAACGTGCCGAGACGGCTTTTCAACTCCACCTGATCCTCGCCGCTCGCAACCAGCAACGGCAAATCCGGATGCGTCTGCCGGATATCCCGGATCAGGTCGTCGCCATGCCGGTCGGGCAGTCCGATATCCATGAAAACCAGCGCGTAGCCTGAATTGCTGTTGCGCAAATGGTCCATCGCCTCTTGCGCCGTTCCGGCTTCGTCCGCTGCGATATTGAGATCAAGCAGCATGTCGACGGCGAGCATGCGGATCAGCATCTCGTCCTCGACCACCAGCACACGCCTAGTCACCCATCCCCCGCTTCGTTAGTCACTGACGTCGGAACGCAGCGGACACATGGCCCGCTGCGTGCCGTTTAAATCGATATCAATCGACCGAGGCCCCGCTGGCCTTGATCGGTGCCGCCCATTTCTCGATCTCGCTCTTGACGAACTTGCCGAGATATTCGGGCGACCGCCGGTCCTTGCTGACCACAGTTGCACCCAGCGCGGCAAGCTTGTCCTTCACCTCCGGTGAATCGACCGCCTGCGAAGCCGCATCGGCAAGCTTCTTCACGACATCCGCCGGAGCACCCTTCGGCAGGAAAATCGCATTCCAGGTATAGGCTTCCATCGGAGTGCCCTGTTCCGCCGCAGTGGCCAGATTGGGCAGCGCCGGCGACCTGTCCTTGGTCATGATGGCGATGGCTTTCACAGTGCCGCCGTCGATCTGCGGCTTCGCCGTCGAGATGATCTCGCACAGGTAGTCGATGCGCCCGCCCTGCAGATCCTGCATCGCCGGGCCGGTCCCGCGATAAGGGACGTGTGTCACGTCGGCCCCCATCGCCATATTGGCAACCACACAGCCCAGATGCGTCGCCGAGCCCGCCCCTGCAGAACCGAAGCTCATCTTCGCCTTGTTTGCCTTGGTATAGGCCACGAAGTCCTTCAGATTGTCGGCCGGAAAATCCTTGCGGGCGATCAGCGCGATCGGCACTTCGGCCAGCAGCGCCACCGGCGTGAAATCCGTCACCGAATTATAGAGCGGCTTCTTGTACAGGGTCTGGCCCTGGGCATGCGTGCCGACCGTCCCGAGCACGAAGTTATAACCGTCCGGCTGGGCGTCGGCCGTCCGTTTCGATCCCGTCTGACCGCCGGCCCCGCCGACATTCTCGATGATCACCTGCTGCCCGAGGATTTCGCCCATGCGCGCACCGACGACACGGCCCAGAACGTCGGTCGGCCCGCCGGCGGCAAAGGGGATGATCATGGTGATCGGGCGATTCGGATAATTCTGAGCCTGCGCCCCGCCGCTGACCAGCAACCCGGCCAGAACGGCGCTGAATAACGTCAATTTTGTTCGCATTTTATATGTCTCCCTAAACCGAGCACACACTTGCCCGCGCCGGGAATCCGGTCAAGACGGTCGATCGTCCAAACCTGGCCGGGCTTGTGGCGACTGCGCGCTCCACGTTAAGAACCCCGCTGAACAGGGGAGATTTCAGACATCATGGCAGGTCTTCGTGTCGCCATTGCCGGCCTAGGGGCTATCGGTCGTACCCTCGCAAGCAAGCTGAATGAGGGCATTCCAGGGCTGGAACTGGCCTGTGTGGCCGCCGGCGACCAGAAAAAGGCCCAGGACTGGCTGACGTCGGCGGGCATTGCCTGCCCGATCGTACCGTTTGAGGAATTTCCGAGGCACGCGGATATCGCGGTGGAATGCGCTCCGGCGGCTTTGCTCGACCAGATTTGCCGCCCAATGCTGGAAGCCGGCAAATCGGTCATGGTGCTGAGCGTCGGCGCCCTGCTCCCGCGCCCGGAACTGACCGACCTGGCGAAAGCCAACGGCGGTCGCATCGTCGTGCCGACCGGCGCCCTGATCGGGCTCGACGCCGTTGCGGCCGCGGCCGAGGGCCAGATCGAGTCGGTCCGCATGACCACGCGCAAGCCGCCGGTCGGCCTCAAGGGTGCGCCCTATCTGGAGCGGAACGGCATTTCGCTCGACGGCCTGACCGAAGCCAAGCGGGTCTTCAGCGGCACCGCACGCGAAGCCGCCGAGGGATTTCCCGCCAACCTGAATGTGGTCGCCGCCCTGTCGCTCGCCGGTATCGGACCGGACCGCACGGTAATCGATATCTGGGCGGATCCCTCCGTCACGCGCAATTGCCACCGCATCGATGTCGTCGCCGACTCGGCCAGTTTCAGCATGTCGATCGAGAACATCCCCTCGGATAATCCGAAGACCGGCAGGATCGTCGCATTGTCCGTGCTCGCCACCCTGCGGAAGATGCAAGCCCCGCTGCGTGTCGGCACCTGATCTCTGCACGCAGCTTGTGATGGCATCCTCTCCCGTCATCCTTGTCTTCGATTCCGGCCTGGGCGGCCTCACCGTCTATCGTGAAATCGCCGCCGCGCGGCCCGACGCGCGCTTTGTGTATGCGGCCGACGATGCCGCCTTCCCTTATGGCCGTTTCGGCGAACGCGAATTGTCCGAGCGCGTCATGGGCGTGATGGCGCGCCTGATCGACCGGCACGCTCCCGAACTGATCGTGATCGCCTGCAATACGGCGTCCACGCTTGTGCTGTCGGACCTGCGCCGGAATTTCCAGGTGCCGTTTGTCGGCACCGTGCCGGCGATCAAGCCCGCCTGCGCCGCCTCGCAGACCAAACTCGTCTCCGTGCTCGGCACCGAGGGCACCGTGGCGCGTGAATATACCCGGGCCCTCATCCGCGATTTCGGTCAGGGCTGCGATGTCACGCTGGTCGGCTCCAAGAGCCTCGCGGTGCTGGCGGAAGCGCATCTGCGCGGCGAAGATGTCGACGATGCCGCAATCGCCCGCGAGCTTGCGCCCTGTTTCGTCGAGACGAACGGGGCGCGGACCGACACCATCGCCCTCGCCTGTACCCACTATCCGCTGCTGCTCGACCGGCTACGAGCCCTGTCTCCCTGGCCGGTGAATTTCGTCGATCCTGCGCCTGCCATCGCGCGCCGGGTGATCGATCTGGTCGGCCCGCCACAGGACCGCCAGCCGTCTGACTCCGCCCTCGTTCATTTTACCTCGGACCGCCCGCTCTCACCGGCGCTGGCCGCGGCACTGGCCGGATTTGGGCTGTCGCAGGCGCCTGTCGCCCTGCGGTTTGACACCCCGGGCATTTCCCCCTAGAAACCGCCCGTCGCGCGGGCCCTTCCGGGCCCGTTCGGCGTTTCGCGACCCGTGGTTTGGCCGACGCTTCAGGCCAGACCTGTCGGTTCCGGCCGGAAAGCCGGAACAGCAGGAGGGCGCGGTTCCTCATCCATATTTGCCATTTTAAGAGGACGCGATGACAAAGCGCACATCTGCCAAGTACAAACTCGACCGCCGCATGGGCGAGAACATCTGGGGCCGCCCGAAGAGCCC
>JAEWCJ010000144.1 GCA_023390695.1 Pseudomonadota bacterium
GTCCTGTACGAGAAGAATGCCGACCAGCTGATCGCGCCAGCCAGCCTCGCCAAGCTGATGACGGCGGAGGTCGTGTTCAATGAAATCAAGGAAGGCAATCTCAAGCTCGATGAGGAATTCGTCGTCAGCGAGAATGCCTGGCGCCGGGGCGGCGCACCGTCCGGCGGCTCCACCATGTTCGCCCCCATCCACAGCCGCATCAAGGTCTCGGATCTGCTGCAGGGCGCCATCATCCAGTCCGGCAACGATGCCTGTATCGCGCTGGCGGAAGGCATCGCCGGCAACGAGGCGGCATTCGTGCGCATGATGAATAGCCGGGCGCGCGAGCTGGGGCTGGCGAAATCGAACTTCACGAACTCGGCCGGCCTGCCGGATCCTGATATGCGCGTCACCGCCCGCGAGCTGGCCGTGCTGTCGCGGCATCTCATCGCGACCTATCCCGAATTCTACAAATGGTACGGCGAGCGCGAATTCACCTGGAACAAGATTCGGCAGTTGAACCGCAATCCGCTGCTGGCGATGAATATCGGCGCCGACGGGCTGAAGACCGGCTTCACCAGCGAAGCCGGCTACAGCCTCGTCGGTTCGGCGGTTCAGAACGATCTGCGCCTCATCGTTGTGGTGGCCGGCGCCAAGACCGCGAGCGAACGCGCCGACGAGGCGCGCCGTTTGCTGAATTTCGGTTTCACCGGCTTTGAATCGCGTCTGCTCTTCGCCGACGGCCAGACCGTCGGCAATGCACGTCTCTTCGGCGGGGAGACGCGCTACGTGCCGCTGGTGGCTGCCGGACAGAAGGCGGTGCGGCTGATGGTGCCGAAGAATTCGCCCGAGCGGCTTCTGGCGCGCATCGTGTACCGGGGGCCGGTTCAGGCGCCGGTCGATAAAGGCAGGCAGGTCGGCGTCCTGAAGGTCTGGCGCGGCGACAACGTCGCCCTGGAGGTACCGCTTGAAGCCGCGCAGGACGTGGCGGAAGGCTCGCTGCCACAGCGGGCTTACGACGCGGTGGCCGAATTGTTCGGCGGCATGTTACGTGCCGGCATCAAGAAGCTATAAGAAGCCCGGGGCCGACTCCCGCCGGTCTCCAGAGGCACGATATGCGCGGCAAGTTCATTACATTTGAGGGCGGCGAGGGGTCCGGCAAGTCGACCCAGGCCAAACTCCTGGGCGAGCGGCTGGAATCCTTCGGGGTGACGGTCAAGCTGACGCGCGAGCCGGGCGGCTCTCCGGCCGCCGAGGTCATCCGGCATATCCTGCTGTCGGGGGCCGCCAAGCCGCTCGGGGCCGAGGCGGAGGCCATGCTCTTCGCAGCGGCGCGCGATGACCATCTCAACACCACGATCCGGCCCGCTCTCGATAAAGGCATCTGGGTGATCTGCGACCGCTTCGTGGATTCGACTCGCGTCTACCAGGGCGCGCTTGGCCATGTGGATCCGCGCCTCATCAGGCGGCTGGAACGGCTCATCATCGGCGATACATGGCCGGATCTCACTGTGGTTCTGGATGTACCGGCCGAGGAAGGTCTGCATCGGGCGCATGTGCGGCGGGGGACGAACACGGTGGACCGCTTCGAGAGCGAGGCGGCCGAGTTTCACAGCAAGCTGCGCGAGGCCTATCGTCAGCTCGCCGCCAGCGAGCCGTCGCGTTGCGTGCTGCTCGATGCGACGCAGCCGCGCGAGAAGGTCGCGGAGCAGATCTTGACTCTGGTCAATGAGCGGCTCGACCCGGCGGCAGCTCCGATCGTTCTTGAGGATATCGACGAGTGAGCGATATCGACGATTCCGACGCCGGCGATCTGCAGGCGCCGCATCCGCGTGAAACCGGGGCCCTCATCGGACACCGGGAGGCGGAGCAGGGCCTGCTTGCCGCCTACCGCAGCGGCCGCATCCCGCACGCCGTCCTGATCGGCGGACCGCAGGGCGTCGGCAAGGCCACGCTGGCCTATCGCATGGCCAAGTTCGTCCTCGCCAATCCCGACCCGCTCTCGCCACAGGTCGTCTCCGCAAGCGATCTGTCGACGCCTGCCGACAATGCGGCGGCTCGCCGCGTCATCGCCGGTGCGCATCCCGACCTCCTGACGCTGGAACGGGGCCTCAACGAAAGCGGCAAGCTGCGCAAGACCATCGCGGTGGAAGATGTCCGCCGGCGCAGCGTGGCGTTCTTCGGCTCGACGGCAGGAGAGGGCGGCTGGCGCGTCGCCATCGTCGATTCCGTCGACGAACTGAACGCCGAAGGCGAAAACGCCCTGCTCAAGATACTGGAAGAGCCGCCGCCGCGTTCGCTGCTGTTCCTGATCAGTCATTCGCCGGGAAGCGTCCGCGCGACGTTGCGTTCGCGATGCCGCAGGCTGACGCTGCGGCCGCTGCCGGAGGAGGACGTCATCGCCGCCGCGGCGCAAGCGCTCAATCGCAGTCCGCAAGATCAGGAGATCAGGACGGCCGCGAGCCTTGCCGAAGGGAGCGTCGCGCGCGCGATAGCCTTTCTCGACGGCGACTCGCTCGCCCTTCATCAGCAGGTCGCCGGCCTGCTGGACCAGTTGCCGGCCCTCAATCCGCAGGCCCTGCATGCGCTGAGCGATGCCTTGGCGGGGAAGGACCAGCGTGCGCTCGACAACGTGTTCAACGCCGTCAACGCCTTCCTCTCGGCGCAACTCAGCGCCTCCAACGACCGCAGCCGCATGGTCCGCCTGGCCGAGGCGTCGGCCGAAATCAACCGCGCCGCGCGCGAGGCGACAGCTTTCAATCTCGAGCGCAAACCACTGATATTCCAGACATTCGGCCTGCTTGCCGAGGCCGCGCGCGGCTGATAGCTGTTGCAGTCACTATTTGGCCGGGTTCGCGCGGCCATTGATGTCTCTCGACGCCGTCCTGATCCTTTTGAAACGTATTTGTCATGGCCAAGAAATCGAAATCCAAAAAGAAGAGCAAGCGGTCGACCAAGCGAACCCCGGCCCGCACGCGAAAGGCAGCCGCCGCGAAGACGCGCACTGCGCGCAAAGCTGCGGCAGGCAAGAAAGCCGCGCGCAAAAAGGCGCCACGGAAGAAGACGTCAGGCAGAAAGGCAGTCAGCAAGAAATCTGTCGGTAAGAAATCTGCCGCCAAAAAGCAGACTGCCCGCAAAGCCTCCAGGAAAGCCGCCCCCAAAAAAGCGAAAAAGGCGGCAGGCCGCAAAAGCGTCAGCAAGACCGCGGGGAACGTCGCCAAGGCCAAGTCATCTGGAAGTAAATCATCTGGAAGCAAGACATTCGGCAGGACGAAGAAGCCGATCCAGGTCGCGGAGAAGGCTCCCCGCACACGCACC
>JAEWCJ010000185.1 GCA_023390695.1 Pseudomonadota bacterium
AGCTTGCACAGGTCGTAGCCGGTGACGTTCTTCACCACGCGGCCGCCCGACTTGAAGGTCTCGCCGCGTCCCGACACCGCGGTGACGCCCAGGAAATGATCGCGGGCGGCACCGGCCTTGATGCGGCGCGGGCCGGACAGGTTGGCTGCGAGCACCCCGCCGATGCTGCCGCGCCCGCGCGGCTGGCCGAATACCGGCCCATAATCCAGCGGCTCGAAAGCGAGTTCCTGGCCATTGTCGGCGACCAGCTTCTCGATCTCGGCGATGGGGGTGCCGGCGCGCGCGGACAGCACCAGCTCCTGCGGCTCGTACAGCGTCACGCCGGTCAGCGCGGAGACATCCAGCGTGAGGTCGGTCTGGCTGGGTCGGCCAATGGCCTGCTTGGAGCCCTGCCCGGTCACGTTGAGCCGCCTGCCTTCGGCCAGCGCCCACGCGACCACGCGCTCGACGTCCTTCGAATCACGCACTTTCAATGTGTCCGGCATCTTTTCTTTCGTCATGCCCGCGCTTGTCGCGGGCATCCACGTCTTGCTGCACGCCGCAGATTAAAGACGTGGATGGCATACGCAACTCGGGCTTACCCGAGTCGCGCCTTGCTATTTGCCACGTCGGGTAAACCCGACTTGAGTGACAAGCCCGGCCACGACGCGCGGAAATGCTTTCAATTGTAACTCCGTTCGTCGGCAATGACTTTTCCATCGTTGGCGAGACTGCCCGGCGGGACCAGCGTGACTATCCCCTTCAGCTTGGTGATCGATTGCAGACTGGCCGCCACCGCATCCGCCAGCCCTTGCGGGGCGGACGCGCATTCGGCCTGCAGGATCATGGCATCCTGTTCGCCCTGACGCGAAACCACCAGCCGCAAGCGGCCGAGTTCCGGATGACGTCTGCCGACTTCCGCGACCTGCTCCGGCCGCACGAACATGCCCTTCACTTTCGTGGTCTGGTCGGCCCGGCCCATCCAGCCCTTGATCCGCATGTTGGTGCGCCCACAGGGCGACCGGCCCGGCAGCACCGCCGAGAGATCGCCGGTGGCAAGGCGGATCATCGGATAGTCCGGACTGAACGAGGTGACGACGATCTCGCCCACCTCTCCCTCGGGCACAGGATCGCCGGTGCCCGGGCGCACGATCTCGACGATCAGATGTTCGTTCACCACCAGGCCCTCCGGGGCGCGACGCCGCGCGCCGGAATATTCCGTCGGCGCGCCTTCCGGGCGACTGACCGATGTCCATTCAGGCTGCAGGCGCACAGGCACCGGGGTCTCGTAGGCGATCACGCCGGTTTCGGCGATCGCATAGCATTGCAGCACGTCAACGCCGCGCTCCGACAATTCCTGCCGCAGCGAGGCGGGAAAGGCGGCGCCGGAGACCAGCCCGCGGCGGAGCGACGACGCATCCTTGCCGGAGGCCTGCGCAGCATCGAGCAGGATCTTCAGAAAGTCCGGCGTGCCGACATAGCCGTCCGGCCGGAAATGCGCGATCGCCTCGACCTGCTGTTCGGTGTTGCCAACACCGCCGGGAATGACCGCACAACCGAGCGCGCGGCTGCCCGCCTCAAACATCCAGGCGCCGGGCGTGAGATGATACGAGAAGCAGTTGTGCACGATCTGGCCTTGGCGAAAGCCGGCCGCGAACATCGCGCGCGCGACGCCGGCGAAGTCGTCCTCGTGGCCTTCCGGCTCGAAGATCGGCCCCGCCGACATCAGGAGCCGCCGCATCTCGCCCGGCGGCGTGACATTGAAGCCGCCGAAGGGCGGCGTCTGCTTCTGCAAAGAGACGAGGTCCGACTTGCGCAGGATGGGAAGTTTGGCCAGCGCCGCGCGGCTGGTCACCGACTTCGGGTCGATGCCGGCAAGCTGCTGCCGCCAGCCCCGCGCGCGCAGGGCGCGTTCAATCACATTCGGCAAGGCCGCAAATTCATCCTGCTCGCGCTGCGCCGGATCGCGGATTTCCAAGGAGTCGTAATGATCGTTGCTCATCGCACTTCACCCAATCCGGAACCAGCGCAGGACATTCACCAACGTCACCAGCGCCGCGGCAACATAAGTGTAGGCTGCGGCCCTCAACACGCTGCGCGCCGCCGGGAGATCGGCTTTCGACAGATAGCCGCGCCCCTCCAGTACCGGCAATGCCTTGCCGAAACTCGCATCGAACTCCACCGGCAGCGTCACGAGATGCACCACAACCCGGATCGCCATCAACGCCATTGCGGCGACGACCTGGACGATGGCGAGCGCCGGCGACTTCACCACCATAAAAATGACCGGGACCAGAATCAGGATCAGCGTCGCAAGACGATCGACCCAGACGAGATTGCCGACAAGATCGAGGCGCAGCTTAAAGGCTTTCTCGCCCCGCGCATGCTGGAGCGCATGCGAAACCTCGTGCGCGGCAACCGCGACCGCGGCGATCGAACGGCCGTCGTGATGATCCGGCAGCAATCGCACGGCCCGCGCGTCCGGGTCGTAGTGATCCCCCTGGCCGGTCACCTCGACCTTGACGTCGGTCAGCTTTGCTTCATCGAGCAGATGGCGCGCAAACTCAGCCCCGGTCCCCGGCAAATCGGGACGATCGGCGCCGTGGATCTTCAGCACATGCCTGATCCACCAGGTCGGCCCGAAAATCAGTGCAAGCAACAGGACAAATGCGGCAGCGGCCAGGATCGGCATGGCGACGATCTTACACGATTGCCGGCCGGCAGGCTCGCGGCTTCATGCCAGCCATCGCTTGCGCCGCTTGTAATGCTTGCCCTCGCGGAAGGATTTGCGCTTGCCCTCGGCGATGCCAAGATAGAACTCCTTCACGTCCTCGTTCTCGGTCAGCGATTTGGCATCGCCGTCCATCACCACGCGGCCATTTTCCAGAATGTAGCCGTAGCGCGCATATCTCAGCGCCATGAAGGTGTTCTGCTCGGCGAGCAGGAACGACACGCCCTCCTTCTCGTTCAGGCTCTGCACGATGCCGAAAATCTCCTCCACGATCTGCGGCGCGAGGCCCATCGACGGCTCGTCGAGCAGGATCATTTTCGGACGCGCCATCATCGCGCGGCCGATGGCGCACATCTGCTGCTCGCCGCCGGAGGTGTAGCCGGCCATGGCATCGCGGCGTTCCTTCAGGCGCGGGAAATAGGCGTAGATCCGCTCGAGATCGGCCTTGATTGCGGCATTGCCGTCGCGCCGCGTGAAGGCGCCGGTGAGCAGGTTCTCCTCGACGGTGAGATGGCCGAAGCAATGCCGGCCCTCCATCACCTGCACGCAGCCGCGCTTAACGAGCTGGTTCGGCGAAAGGTCCTGCACCTCCGCGCCATCGAACACGATCGAGCCCTTGGTGACCTCGCCGCGTTCGGATTGCAGCAGATTGGAAATCGCCTTCAGCGTCGGCGTCTTGCCGGCGCCATTGGCGCCGAGCAGCGCCACGATGCCGCCCTTCGGCACCTCGAGCGACACGCCCTTCAGCACCAGAATGACGTGATCGTAGATCACCTCGATGTTGTTCACCGCGAGAATGGTTTCGGCAGGCATAGGCTGGGCCGCGGCGGTCATGGTGAGCTCCAGAAATACCCCGCCCTTGAAG
>JAEWCJ010000184.1 GCA_023390695.1 Pseudomonadota bacterium
GTTCCCTGGTGTTCTTGCTGCGGCTCTCAGGTCTTTTCCGGGAGCCGGTCTTTTCGGGCTTGGCGGTTTTCTTGGTCTTGCTTGTCTGGCTCATAAAAAAAGCAACCTGATCCTGTTGTGCCCGGACGTGTTACGGCGTGGAGCCGAGCCGTGTCCAGCTATCAAAAGAAGAAGCCCGCCTGAAGGGGCGGGCTTCAACAACATACTGGGTGCCGATGGCCGCTCAGGTGCGCGGCTTCTCGTCAACCTCGACATAGGTGATTTTACCGTCGGCGCCCTTCTTCCAGACATACATGACGTAGTCGGGACGGGTGATGTCGCCCTTCTTGTCGAAGGAGAGTTCGCCGAGCACGGTCTTGAACTTCTGGCCGGACTTGATCTGGTCGGCGACCTTCTTCGGATCGAGCGACTTGGCGGCTTCCGCCGCCTGTTTGATGATCTCGACCGCGGCATAGCTGTAGAGCGTGTAGGCTTCCGGCTCGAATTTCTTGGCGCGGAACTTGTCGATCACGGCTTTCGCCTCGGGACGCTTGCGCGGATCCGGCGCGAAGGTCATCAGCGTGCCTTCGACGCCCGGACCGCCGATCGAGGCGAATTCGTCGGAGGTGATGCCGTCGGCGCCCATCAGCACGGCCTTCACGCCTTGGTCGCGCATCTGGCGCACCAGCAGGCCGCCTTCGGTGAACAGCCCGCCCCAATAGACGAGATCGGCACCCGTGGCCTTGATCTTGGAGACGAGGGCGGAGAAATCCTTGTCGCCGAGATTGATGCCCTCATAGAGCACTTCCTTGATGCCGCTCTTGTTCATGACCTTGCGGGTTTCGTCGGCAAGGCCCTGTCCGTAGGTGGTCTTGTCGTGAACGACGGCGACCTTCTTGCCCTTGAAATTCTTGACGATGTAGTCGCCGGCGATCGCCCCTTGCTGGTCGTCGCGGCCGCAGGCGCGGAAGATGTTCCACATATTGCGTTCGGTGACGCGCGGATTGGTGGAGGCCGGCGTGATCGCGAGGATGCCGTTCTCCTGATAGACCTCCGAGGCCGGCATGGTGACGCCGGAATTGAAGTGGCCGACGACGAACTTGACGCCCTCGGCGGAAAACTTGTTGGCGACCGAGACACCCTGTTTGGGATCGCCGACGTCGTCGCCGACGGTGGGGATCACCTTCTGGCCCAGAATGCCGCCGGCGGCGTTGATGTCGGCGACCGCCTGTTCGAAGCCGTTCTTCAGTTGCGCGCCGAAGGAGGCGTTGGAGCCGGTGAGCGGCCCGCCCAGACCGAATTTGACCTGGGCGTCAGCGACACCCGACAGCGCGACGGCGAAGCCGAGCGCAAGGCCAAGCGTGGAAAGCTTCATCATACAGACATCTCCCCTTGTAATCCCGCGGCGGACCGCAGCGGCCCGCTATCGGTGCGATTAAACGACAATCCCGGACAAAGGTCAGCCGTAATTCTTTGTGTCATTTGGCCCGGATCGCAGCCGCCATTCCAGCCAGCCGGAACGGGTATAGAGCCAGCCATACTGGGTCGCCATCTGGCCGGCGCGCGTGGCGCGGAAGCCGAGCCAGCCGCAGCCGAGGCAGATCAGGGTGTCCACAAGATAATAGTGGAGCGAGAGCAGGGTACCGCCAAACAGGGCAAAATGCAGAAAGCGGACCACCCCGCCCAGGATCATCATATAGATCGCGACGTGCCAGAGCGGGCGCCAGGTTCCGGCGATCGCCCGGCCGGACAGATAGGCGGCGCCCCCGCCCATGATCAGGCTGACGAGAATGAACAGCCCGAGCGAATCCTCCTCGTACAGAAATTTTGCGAGGTTGAAGTCCATCGGCCCCTATGCCTCCCGGCGTCCGCCCTCGAGATAAGCGGCGCGGATTTCCGGTTTCTGCAGCAGCTCGCGTCCGCTGCCGCTCATGGTGATGCGGCCGTTCACCATCACAAACGCCCGATGCGCGAGCCGCAAGGCGTGAAACGCATTCTGCTCGACCAAAAGCACGGTCAGCTTCGTGCGCGCGTTCAGGTCGGCGATGATGTCGAAGATCTGCTTGGCGATGAGCGGGGCGAGGCCGAGCGAAGGCTCATCGAGCAGCAGGAGGCGCGGATTGCTCATCAGCGCGCGGGCAATGGCGAGCATCTGCTGTTCGCCGCCGGACAAAGTGCCTCCGCGCTGGGTGAGGCGTTCCTTCAGCCGCGGAAACAGCGTCAGCGCCTGCTCGAGATTGCACTCGAACAATTCGGGTGCGGCCATGGCCGCACCCATCTGCAGATTCTCCAGCACGGTCATGCGCGAGAAGATGCGGCGGCCTTCCGGCGATTGCGCGATGTTCAGGCGGGCGATTTCGTGGGTCGGCAGGTCGGTGATGTCTTCGCCCTCGAACAGGATGCGGCCGCGATGCGCGCGCGGATTGCCGCAGATCGTCATCATCAGCGTGGACTTGCCGCCGCCATTGGCGCCGATCAGGGCCACGATCTCGCCCGGGTTCACGTCGAGATCGATGCCGTGCAGCGCCGTGATATGCCCGTAATTGGTTTGCAGGCCGCGAATGGACAAGAGCGGTTGTCCGCCCGGAGATGCGGCGGGCTGCGGGGCGGGCATGCTCACGGCACCGTCTCCGTGATGACGTCGTCCACTTCGTCCTGCTCTACGCCGAGATATGCCGCGATTACGTTCGGATCGTTGCGGACATGCTCGCTCTTGCCCTCGGATATCTTCATTCCGTAATCGAGGACGACAACATGATCGGAAATCTCCATCACCACCGACATGTCATGCTCGATAAGCAGGATCGACGTCCTGGTGTCGTCGCGGATCGACAGCAGCAATTCGCTGAGTTCGTGGCTCTCGCGCGGGTTCAGACCGGCGGCCGGTTCGTCGAGGCAAAGCAGCACCGGATCCGTGCACATGGCGCGCGCGATTTCGAGCCGGCGCTGGTCGCCATAGGGCAGTTCGCCGGCGGGGTCGTCGGCGCGGTCGATCAGCTTGATCTTTTCCAGCCACGCGACGGCGCGCTCCATCGCGGCGCGCTCGGCCTTTTTGTAGACGCCAAGTCCGAACAGCCCGAAGAAGGTGAAGCCGGAAGCCTGCATCAGCGGCGTGTGTTGCGACACCAGCAGATTTTCCAGAACCGTCATCCCCCGGAACAGCCGGATATTCTGGAAGGTCCGGGCGACGCGTGCATGCTTCGTGACGAGGTAATCGGGCATGCGTTCGAGCAGGAACAGGCCGCCGTCGGCGCGGTGGCGGCGGCTGCGCAGGGAACTTGCGGTCAGCGCATCCAGCTCCTCCCAGGCGGTGGGGCTGCCGTGATGCAGCGCGATCCGTCCCTCGGTCGGCTTGTAGAAGCCGGTGATGCAATTAAACACCGTGGTTTTGCCGGCGCCGTTCGGGCCGATCAACGCGGTGATGTCGCCGTGACGGGCGCTGAACGACAGATCGTGAATGGCGACCAGGCCGCCGAAACGCATGGTGAGATGCTCGACCCGCAGGACGTCGGTCGTATTCATCCGCGTCCTTCCTCGACGAATTCGGCGCCGACGGTCTTGCGTTCCTTGAGGAACGCCGTCGGCTCGCGCGTGGAGATCAGGCCGCGGGGCTTCCAGATCATGATCAGCACCATGGCCAGCCCGAACAGCAGCATGCGGTATTGTGTGGGATCGAAGTCCGATCCGAAAATCCGCTTGAGAAAGTCGAGATCGCGCAGCAGCTCGGTGCCGCCGATCATGATCAGCGCCGCGACGGCGACACCGATCTGGCTTCCCATGCCTCCGAGCACGACGATGGCGACGATGGTCGCCGACTCCATGAACGTGAACGATTCCGGAGAAATGAAGCCTTGACGCGCGGCGAAGAACGAGCCCGCGAAACCGCCGAACATCGCGCCGATCGCGAAGGCGCTGAGCTTGGTGTTGGTGGTGTTGATG
>JAEWCJ010000235.1 GCA_023390695.1 Pseudomonadota bacterium
TCAGCGACAGGATGCCCGTCGCGATCAGGCCCTTGTAGAGCGCGCCCATGATCGACTGGCTCGGCCCGAGCTTGACGAAGAACGTGCCGATGATCGAGGTGATGATGCAGATGCCGCCGATCGCGAGCGGCAGCGTCATCATGCTGGCGAGGATCGGGGTCTTGGCGAAGAATATCGCCGCGAGCACCATGGTGGCGACCGCGGTCACCGCATAGGTCTCGAACAGGTCGGCGGCCATGCCGGCGCAGTCGCCCACGTTGTCGCCGACGTTGTCGGCAATGGTCGCGGGGTTGCGCGGATCGTCCTCGGGAATGCCGGCCTCGACCTTGCCGACGAGGTCGCCGCCGACGTCAGCACCCTTGGTGAAGATGCCGCCGCCGAGACGGGCGAAGATCGAGATCAGCGAGGCGCCGAAGCCGAGGGCCACCAGGGCGTCGACGACGACACGGCTGTCGGGCGCCAGCTTCAGCGAATGGACCAGGAAGGCGAAATAGATTGTCACACCGAGCAGCGCGAGACCCGCCACCAGAAGCCCGGTGATGGCCCCCGCCTTGAAGGCAAGCTCGAGGCCGCCGGCAAGCGACGTTGTTGCGGCCTGGGCCGTGCGCACATTGGCGCGGACCGAGACGTTCATGCCGATGAAGCCGGCGGCGCCGGACAGGATCGCGCCGATGGCGAAGCCGATCGCGACATAGAGCCCTAGGAAATAGGCAAGCAGCACGAAGATGACGATGCCGACGAGACCGATCGTGGTGTACTGGCGCCGCAGATACGCCTGTGCGCCTTCGCGCACGGCTCCCGCGATCTCCTGCATGCGCGGCGACCCCGCATCCGCGCCCAACACAGAAGACGTCGCCCAAATCGCGTACGCAACGGAAAGCACTCCGCAGAGCACTATCAACCATAATGCTGTCATTTGATTTATGCCTCAGATCCTTGATGTACCCCCGGCGCCTTTTGTTGTCCGTCGTGCGACGCGGCGCCTTGATTTCGAACAAGGCCGCCCCTTGCCCAAAAGGGGCGGCCCC
The DNA here is from genome assembly GCA_023390695.1 of Pseudomonadota bacterium. Next base: position 1,029 of record JAEWCJ010000235.1, read on the forward strand.
AGTCGGCCGCAACCTTGCCAAAATCAAATTGAGGGTGCAACGCCGTATAGGGCGGAAAGCGCCGATCTCGGCAGGTATTTAGCACCAAGCGCCGCGAACTAAGATGCCGGTTTGGAGCAATTCCTAGAAGTGGCTGTAGGATAGACGCGTCAAGGACAGTTCCTGGCCCTGCTCGTCCAGGAAGCGCGGCCGTTCGTGCCCTTCAGTGATCGTGCCGATCGCGGTCACGGCAACCCCGACGGCACGCCCTGCGGCAATCAACGCATCGCTTTGCGCAGGCGGAACGGTGCACAGCACCTCGTAGTCATCGCCCCCCGCAAGCAGCGTCTCGACGCAAATGATGCTGCGGGCGAGCAGGCCGGCCGCTGCAGCCGAGATCGGCACGCGTGTCACGTCCACCCAAGCCGAGACCCCGGATGCCGCGCAGAGTTTCGTGAGATCGCCGGCGAGGCCGTCAGAGACGTCCATCGCCGCGGTCGCGTGATCGAGCACGGCCCGTGCCAGCGAATTCCGCGGCTGCGGCAACCGATAGCGTGAGACCAGAGCTTCCCTTGCAGCAGCATCAGATGCGAGCGCCGCGGCAGCGGCGCCGCTCTTGAGCACATCGAGGCCGAGCACGGCGTCGCCGATCGTTCCCGTCACCAGGATGCGGTCTCCCGGTCTGGCACCGGTGCGGCCAACCATCCGTCCCCGCGGTACGCGGCCGAAGGCGGTGATCGAGATCATCTGCGGGCCCGGCGTCGATACCGTGTCGCCGCCGAGCAGAGGACAGACGAAGTTCCTCGCGTCCTCGCCCAGCGCGTCCGAAAAGGGACGGAGCCAGGCATCCTCTTGGCTGCGCAGCGCCAACGTCAGGACGAAGCCTGCAGGCCGCGCGCCCTTGGCGGCGAGATCGGACAGGTTCACTCGCAGCGCCTTGCGCGCGATGGTCTCGGCCGGATCGTCGGCGAGATAATGCACGCCCTCGACGACGGCGTCGGTGGTGACGACGATGTCCTCGCCCGATGAGGACAGGACCGCGGCGTCATCGACCAGCCCGAACGCTCCGGGGTCGGTCGCCAGCGGCTTGAAATAGCGCGCGATGAGGGAGTCCTCGGCGGAGGGGCTTTGTGGAGTGGTCATCGGTGTCAGCCCTTATCCTCCGCTGTCGTCGCCCGGCCCGTGCGCAATGCGCACCAGGACCGGGCGATCCACTACGCTGAGACGCCTGATATCAATCAACGCTACCGCGGCGTACTGGGTCACCCGCATTCGCCGGCGATGACGGCGGAATGTCTAACCTACCCCCGCCCGAACTCGTCACCGCGGAACTGGCGGCCGATTTGATCGAGCACGGCGTTGACCATGCCGGTCTCCTCGCGGTCGACGAAGGCATTGGCGACGTCGACGTATTCGGAGACGACGACGCGGGCCGGCACGTCCTTGCGATGCTGGAGCTCATAGGCTCCCGCACGCAGCACGGCACGCAAGATGGCTTCGATCCGCTTCAAGGGCCAGCCCTTCGACAGCGCCTCGTCGATCTGCGGATCAAGCTTCTTCTGGTCGCGCACGACGCCGGAGACCACATCGCGGAAGAATGCAGCTTCCGCCGGGAGGTAAGTGTCGCCCTCGACCTCGTTGCCGAGCCAGTGGCTCTCGAACTCCGCGAAGATGTCGTTGATGCCGGCACCGGCGATATCCATCTGGTACAGCGCCTGCACGGCGGCGAGCCGCGCCGCGCCGCGCCGGTTCGCTTTCTTCTCTTGAGTGCCTGCCGGCTTCTTGCTGTTGTCGGCCATGGCTTCAGGCCTGCGCCAGGCGGCGTTTGATGCGCAGCATCGCCAGGGCGGCACGCGCGGCATCGCCGCCCTTGTTCAGTTCGCTGGCCCGCGCCCGCGCCCAGGCCTGTGCCTCGGTATTGACCGTGAGGATGCCGTTGCCGAGCGGCAGTTTTCGCGCCACGGCAAGATCCATCAGGGCCCGCGAGGATTCCTGCGAGACGATCTCGAAGTGAATGGTGTCGCCGCGGATCACGCAGCCCAGTGCGATCACTGCATCATAGGGCCTTCCGCCGGCTGCAGCGGCATCGACCGCGATGGCGATCGCGGCCGGAATCTCCAGCGCACCGGGAACCGTGATCACGTCATGTGTCAGGCCGGCCGCCTTCAGCTCGGCCACCGCGCCGTCCAGCAGCGCATCCTGGAGATCGTCGTAGAACCGCGCCTCGACGATCAGCGCGCGGGCACCGGAAATGTCGGTCTGGTCCTTCAGGGGTGCGCGCCGCGCGTCTGCCATGGTCAACCTATTCTGTCATCGTCGGGCTTGGCCCGGCAATCGATCGGGCAAGCCCCTCTTAAGAGGATGGATGCGCGGGTCAAGCCCGCGCACGACGAACTTCGTGCGCCCGTCACTTCATTTCCGTCAGCCGCGCCGCGTAACGAGCCATCAGGTCGACCTCGATATTGACCTCGTCCCCCGCCTTCCAGGCGCCGATCGTCGTGACCGTCAGGGTGTGCGGGATGATCAGCACCGAAAAGCTCACGTCTGCAACCGTATTGATCGTCAGGGACACGCCATCAAGCGTGATCGAACCCTTGGTGGCGATGAACCGCGCCAGCTCCCGCGTAATCGAGAGCTCGAACCGCGCCATGTCGGGCAGGTCCTGTCGGCTCACGATGGTCGCGATGCCGTCCGCGTGGCCGGCAACGATATGCCCACCGAGCTCGTCGCCGATCTTCAACGCGCGTTCGAGGTTGAGCCGCGTGCCTACCTTCCAGTGCTTTGCCGTTGTCAGCGCCAGGGTCTCGGCCGCAGCATCGACTTCGAACCAGGTCCTGCCGTCGGCAACGCCGGAGGCAACCACCGTCAGGCAGACGCCGTTGCAGGCGATCGAGGCCCCGTCGGCGATGGTGGTCTGGTCATAGCGGCAGGCAATGCGCAATCGATGCAGCTGCCCCTGCGCCGTTGGCGTGAAGCTGACGATCTCGCCGATATCGGTGACAATGCCGGTGAACATTACGTACGCTCGTAGATGGTGAGAGTATCCTTGCCGAATGTCTCGCTAGCATGAACGCGGAAGGCCTGCGACTGCGTGATTTTCGACAGGGGCAATGCATCGAGCGCATCGACTCCGCCGGCCCCAACCTCTTCCGCGCCGCGGAACAGCCAGATCTCGTCAACGAGATCGGCCGCGACGAACGATGCCGCAACGCGGCTCCCGCCCTCGACCATCAGCCGCGAGATGCCGTTTTCGGCCAGCGCACGCAGCACGGCCGGAAGATCGAGGCCCGATGCGTCGCCTGGCGGTACGCGGATGATCTGCGTGCCCGCGGCCCCAAGGCGTGTCGCGGCGGCCGCTTCCGCAAGCTCGGACGCGATCACCCAAAGCGGTGTCTCGCGCGCGGAGCGCACGAGCTGGCTGGATGCGGGAATGCGCAAGCTCTGGTCGAGCACCACCCGCACCGGCGATCGGGCCGCCATGCCCGGCAGGCGGCAATTGAGCTGCGGATCGTCCGCCAGCACCGTGCCGATGCCGACCAGGATGGCATCGCTCTGCGCGCGCAGGAGATGCACACGGTCGCGCACGGCCTCACCGGTGATCGCGAGCGGCTTGCCGCCGGCCGCGCCGATCTTGCCGTCCGGCGAGACCGCGAGCTTGAGGATGACGTGCGGGCGCTTGTCCCGGACGCGGCGGAAATGGCCGGCATGGTCGAACGCGGCCTCTGCCGCGCACAGACCTACATCGACCGTGATCCCTGCCGCGCGCAGGCGCGCATGGCCCTGGCCCGCGACTTCGGGATTGGGGTCCTCGATCGCGGCGACGACGCGCTTGATGCCGGCGGCGATCACCGCATCGGCACAGGGCGGCGATTTGCCGAAATGCGAGCATGGCTCGAGCGTGACATAGAGCGTGGCGCCCCGTGCCGCCTCGCCGGCCCGCCGCAGCGCCTCTGGCTCGCCATGCGGCCGTCCGCCCGGCTGTGTCCCGCCGCGGCCGCCGCTCACGCCATCGTTCACGATGACGGCGCCCACGGCCGGATTGGGCCACGTGCGTCCCTGCCCGCGCCGGCCGAGCGCCAGCGCAAGCTGCATGAAGCGCCGATCGGCGTCCTTGGAGTCGCGGATCTTCTGGGCAAACTGATCTTCCAGGATGCGGAAGATCATTTGCGGATCGCGGCGAGCCGCGCTTCCTCCTCACCGGAGAGCTCGCCCAGCACCTCGGCGAAATCCTTGGCCTCGCGGAAATTGCGGTAGACGGAGGCGAAGCGCACATAGGCGACGTCGTCGAGCGTGCGCAGATGCTCCATCACGGTCTCGCCGATCACCTCGGAGGAGATCTCGGCCTCGCC
>JAEWCJ010000356.1 GCA_023390695.1 Pseudomonadota bacterium
CGCTTGATCCGGGCCGGTTGAATGTCAGGCGGTCGTCGGAGCGGCGGCGCCGAAGCGGTTGCCGTCCGGCTGGCTCGGCTGGCAGAACCAGTAGATGAGATCGAGCAACCCGATGACCGAGATCGCGATCAACTGCCACCAGCCGGTGCGGTCGATGTCGTGAAGTCTGCGCGCGCCGACCGCGAGTGATGGCAGGATGGTCAGAAGCGCCGCGATCGTATTCAGTGGCGACAGGGTACTGTATGGAAAGACGGCGCTATCGAGGATCGCGGTGGCAATCCCGAGAAGGATGCAGAACAGCGTCCAGTACCAGAATTCCGATCGCGCCGCGCGCCCTGAAAAATTCGCGTAATTCCCGAATCCCGATTTGATCGCGTCCTGAAAATTCATTGGTGTCTCCAATAGCCTTTCAGCTTCCGCCCTATTTCGCCGGCTCCTTCACCTGCTGGTCGCGCACCGCCTGCGCCGCGCGCGCTGCGGCCGCCATCGCCGAAAGCTTTTGCTGGTCGCCATTGCCGTTGCGGCCCGGCTGGATCATGCCCGCCGACATGATCAGCGTGGCCGCGGATTCAACGGGCACATCGAGATCGATGATCCTGCTGCGCGGAAGATAGAAGAAGAATCCGGTCGTCGGGTTCGGCGTGCAGGGCAGGAAGACGGATACGTATTCCTCCTCGCCGGGCAGGCTGGCTTCGACGTCGGAGCTCGGCGGCTGCGAGATGAAGACCAGCGACCACATGCCGGGCGCCGGAAATTCCACGAGCCCCACCTTGCGGAAGCTCGTGCCCGATTTTGAGAACAGCATGGTGAAGACCTGCTTCACCGTCTTGTAGATCGGCCGCACGATCGGCATGCGGTCGATCAGGTTGTCGCCGAGCTGCAGCAGCGTACGGCCGACAAGATTGGCGGTGAGGAAGCCGAGCAGGGTCAGCGCGAAGAAAGCGATGACGAGCCCGGATCCGGGAATCTTCCACGGCAGGTAGGTTTCCGGCCGGTACATATCGGGAATGAGCGGCCGCACCCAGTCGTCCACCCAGGTGACGAAGGCCCAGATCAGCCAGGTCGTCACTGCGACCGGGCCGGCGACAATCAGGCCGGTGAGGAAATAATTGCGTATCCGTCCGCCAAAGCTGCTCGGATGCAGATCGGTTTCGATGATGTCGGGGGGCTGCGGGCCGGTAGTCTGTGGGTCGCTCATGGTCTCGTCATTCGCGGCCAATGCCGCCGCGGTCAATATAGCCTATCGGCTGAGGATTGCGACGCAACCGTGACGCGACGCTTGGTCCCGCGCCCTATTCCACCGTTACCGACTTGGCCAGATTGCGTGGCTGATCGATGTCGGTTCCCAGCGCCACGGCGGTATAATAGGCCAGCAACTGCACCGGAATGGCATAGACCAGCGGCGTGATCGACGACGGCATGTCCGGCAGGATGATGGTCGTCAGCGACGGCATGGTCGCCTCCCGCGCGCCCCGCGTGTCGGTGACGAGGATGATGCGGCCGCCGCGCGCCGCCACTTCCTGCATGTTGGAGACGGTCTTCTCGAACACCCGGTCATAGGGCGCGATCACGATCACCGGCATGGTCTCGTCGATCAGGGCGATCGGTCCATGCTTCAATTCGCCGGCGGCATATCCTTCGGCGTGGATGTAGGAGATTTCCTAGAGCTTCAATGCGCCTTCCAGCGCCAGCGGGTAGCTGGTGCCGCGGCCGAGATAGAGCACGTCGCGGCTCTTGCCGAGATCGCGCGACAGGCTCTCGATCTGACGTTCGATCAGCAGCGCCTCGTTCATGTGGCGCGGAATTTCGATCAGCGCGCGCACCAGCTTGCGCTCATCCTCCGCCGACAAGGCGCCGCGGGCGCGGCCCGCGGCAATCGCGAGACAGGCCAGCACCGACAACTGGCAGGTGAAGGCCTTGGTCGACGCGACGCCGATTTCCGGTCCCGCCAGCGTCGGCATGATCACGTCGCTTTCGCGCGCGATCGATGACGACTGCACGTTGACGACCGAGAGCACGTGCTGGCCCTGCTCTTTCGCGTAGCGCAGCGAGGCGAGCGTGTCGGCGGTCTCGCCGGACTGCGACACGAAGATCGCCAGGTCGCCCTTGCGCAGCGGCGCTTCGCGATAACGGAATTCGGACGCGATATCGATCTCGACCGGAATGCGCGCGTAGCGCTCGAACCAGTATTTGGCGACGAGGCCCGCGTAAAAGGCGGTGCCGCAGGCCGAGATCGAAATGCGTTCGAGCGCGTTGAAGTCGAACGGCAGCTTGCCCGGCAGCACCACGCGTTCATCCGCCATGTCGAGATAATGCGACAGCGTATGCGCGACGACTTCCGGCTGTTCGTGGATCTCCTTCGCCATGAAATGGCGGTGATTGCCCTTGTCGACCAGGAAGGCGGAGCTGGAGGTCTTGATCACCGGCCGCGTCACCGGACGATTGTCGGAATCGAACACTTCGACGCCGCCGCGGCGCACCACCACCCAGTCGCCGTCATCCAGATAGCTGATCGTATCGGTGAACGGTGCCAGCGCGATGGCGTCGGAGCCGAGATACATCTCGCCGTCGCCATGACCGACGGCGAGCGGCGAGCCCTTGCGCGCACCGACCATCAGGTCGTCTTCGCCGGCAAACACGAAAGCCAGCGCGAACGCGCCGCGCAGACGCGGCAACGCCGCCTTCACGGCATCGACCGGCGAGCGGCCTTTCTTCATTTCCTCGGTGACGAGATGCGCGACCACTTCGGTGTCGGTTTCCGACCCGAAACTGGCGCCCTGCTTCTCCAGCTCTTCGCGCAGTTCGCGAAAATTCTCGATGATGCCGTTATGGACGACGGCCAGCCGTTCCGTCGCATGCGGATGCGCGTTGTTCTCGGTCGGCCGGCCATGCGTTGCCCAGCGGGTATGGCCGATCCCGGCCATGCCGGTGAGCGGCTCCTTGCTCAGGCGCGTTGCGAGATTCTTGAGCTTGCCTTCGGCGCGGCGGCGCTCGAGATGGCCGTTCTCGACGGTGGCGATGCCCGCGGAATCGTAGCCGCGATATTCCAGCCGCTTCAGCGCATCGACCAGTTGCCCGGCAACGGCCTCACGGCCGAGTATTCCGACAATTCCGCACATTGAATGACGTGCCCAACCCCTTTTCCGACCCCGGACAACCTATAAAG
>JAEWCJ010000360.1 GCA_023390695.1 Pseudomonadota bacterium
CGCTTGATCCGCGACGTTGCGCCCGTCGTCAGAGTCACGGCGCGTCGCGGAACGTCAAGCGTCTTGGCCAACAGCCGCAACAGCGCATCATTCGCTTCGCCTTCGCTGGGCGCGGCGCGCCCCCGCGCCATCAAGACGCTGCGGCCGTCCGACAATGTCTCGACCCCGTCGATGCCGTCACGCCCGCCTTTGGGCGTCAGGCGAATCGCCACGACGACGCCATTGGCCGCGACCGACCACGGACGCTCGTCCACAGCCGTCCTAGAAAACGTTGGGGTAGATGTAGCGGACAATCACGCTCTGCAGGAAGAAGATGATCAGGATCAGGATCACCGGCGAGATATCGAGGCCGCCGAGATTGGGCATGAAGGAGCGGATCGGCCGCAGCACCGGCTCGGTGATGCGGTAGAGGAAATCGCCGATCACCGCCACCACCTGGTTGCGCGTGTTGACGACATTGAACGCGATCAGCCAGGACAGAATCGCGGCCGCGATCAGAAGCCAGACATAGAGCTGCAGGACGACCAGGATGACATCAAGGAGCGCGCGCATGTGCCGATTCGCTTGTTGGTGGGACCGCCGGAAAACGCATCAGAAACGTCTCTGACATGTACCGGGTCGCCAGCGAAGGAACAAGCGGGGCTGTCGTGCCGAAATGCCGCCAAAGGTATTCGCGGAACGCCGACATGCCGCCGAATCCTTGACAGTTGCACCCCCGGGGCCTAAATGGCCCGCACTCAGGGATTGGGGCCGTAGCTCAGATGGGAGAGCGCCTCGTTCGCAATGAGGAGGTCAGGGGTTCGATTCCCCTCGGCTCCACCAATCTCCCCGGGATGTCCCGCTCCCGGATTCCATGACCCCCAGCGGATCGATCGTAACCGGATGAATTCGTCGCTCCTTTTTCAGTTTCGGGAGCGCCGGCCGCAGTGACCGCCAAGCCCATCGCCGATACGCCGATCGGCCGCCACCGCCCGTTCCAGCTTTTCTGGCTTGCCCGCATCTTCGCCACCGTGGCGCTGCAGATGCTGGTGGTCGCGGTCGGCTGGCAGGTCTACGCCCTGACCGGCAGCGCCCTCGATCTCGGGCTGGTCGGGCTCGCCCAGTTCATCCCCGCCTTCATGCTGGTGCTGTTCGCCGGGCATGTCGCCGACCGCTACGACCGCAGCGTGGTCCTGCGCCTGTGCCAGATCATCGAGGGGCTGGCGGCGGCCGGGCTGGCGCTCGGCACCGCCTCCGGCTGGCTCAGCCGGGACTGGATCTTCGTCTTCGTGTTCATCCTCGGCGCCGCCCGCGCCTTCGAGGCGCCGACCCTGCAGGCGCTGCTGCCCGGTATCGTGCCGATGCCGCTGCTGCCGAAGGCGGTGGCGGGATCCGCCTCCGCCAACCAGGCGGCGACCATCGCCGGGCCGGCTCTCGGCGGCCTGCTCTATGTCTACAGCCCGACGCTGGTCTATGCGCTCTGCTGCGCGCTGTTCATTTCGGCGAGCTTCCTGATCTCGCTGATCAATGTCGCCCGCACCGTGCCCAAGCGCGAGAAGATCAGCGTGCAGGTGCTGTTTGCCGGCATCACCTACATCAAGAAGAAGCCGGCGATCCTCGGCGCCATCTCGCTCGACATGTTCGCGGTGCTGCTGGGCGGCGCGACCGCGCTGCTGCCGATCTATGCCAAGGACATCCTGCATACCGGACCGTTGGGCCTCGGCATCCTGCGCGCCGCGCCGGCGGTCGGCGCATTGATCATGGCGATCGCGCTCGCCCGCTGGTCGCTGAACAAGAATGCCGGACGCAAGATGTTTGTCGGCGTGGCGATGTTCGGCGTCGCCACCATCGTGTTCGCCCTCTCCACGTCGTTCGTCCTGTCGATCGCGGCACTGGTGGTGCTGGGCGCCGCTGACATGATCAGCGTCGTGGTGCGGCAGACGCTGGTGCAGATGCAGACACCCGACAACATGCGCGGCCGCGTCACCGCGGTGAACACGCTGTTCGTCGGCACCTCGAACCAGCTCGGCGAATTCCGCGCCGGCACCATGGCCGAATTCACCGGCGCGCTGATCGCCGTGCTCGCCGGCGGCGTCGGGACATTGCTGATCGTTGCGCTCTGGATGAAACTGTTTCCCGCGCTGCTGAATGTCGACGATCTCGAACGCAGCGGGCAGGATAGCGAGAAGCCGAAACGCAAGCCGAGGAAACGCGCCAATGCCAGAGCCGAAAAGTCCGAAAGTGGACGTGCTGAGGTCGAACACGGTTCTGACTAAAGACCTGCCCTTTCCGGACGGCGTGCGCGTCGGCGATCTGGTCATCCTCTCGGGCCAGATCGGCATCACGCCCGGTACGCTGGAGCTGGTCCCCGGCGGCATTCTCGCCGAGACCCGGCAGACCTTCGAAAACCTGAGACTCACGCTTGCCGCGCATGGCCTGCAGCTCAGCGACATCGTGCGCGTGCAGGTCATGCTCGCCGACATGAGCGAGTGGCAGGTTTTCAACCAAGTCTATCTGGAATTCTTCCCCGACGCCGCGCCGGCACGCAGCGCCTTCGGCGCCAACGGCCTCGCGCTCGGCGCACGCGTGGAAGTCGAGGTTTTCGCCGTTCAGCGATAACAGGCCCACAATCCGGGGGCAGGATCCTCGCCAGCGAGCTCCCGGCTTACGCGGTGAAGGCGTTCGCCTGCGCCACGGCCTGCTCGTGCGCGGCTTCGCGGACATGGCGCAGCCAGTGATCGAGGAACGAGGACAGCCAGGTCTTCATGCCATGATCGTAGACCCAGCGGTCCTCGAAATGCGCGCCCCGCTGCTTGGCGCCCGGCAGCTCCATGCGGTGCGCGCCGCGCACCACCCAGCGGCACATCATCGCGTGCGTGACTTCCGGATGGAATTGCAGGCCGAAGGCATGATCGCCGTGGCGAAAGGCCTGACAGGGAAAGGTGTCGCCTTCCGCCAGCAGAACCGAATCCGCGGGCAGGTCGAAACCTTCGCGGTGCCATTGATAGACATGATCGGGCCACATCGCGCTGATCTCGCGTCCGGCCTCGGTCGGGCGGATCGGATAATAGCCGACCTCGACCTGTCCCTCGTCGTGAAAGTCGACCCTGCCGCCGAGATGACGCGCCATCATCTGCGCGCCGAGGCAGATGCCGAGCAGCGGCTTGTTCTGCGTCAGCGGCACCGACATCCAGTCGATCTCGCGCCGGATGTAATCGAGGTTGTCGTTGGCGCTTTGCGGACCGCCGAACACCACGGCGCCGGCATGCTGCGCCAATGAATCCGGCAGCGGCTCGCCGATGCAAGGCCGGCGGATATCAAGCGGATAGCCGCGCTGGCGCAGATAATGGCCGACGCGGCCCGCAGTCGAGTTTTGCTGATGCAGGACGATCAGAACCGGCGGTTTCATCGCAGACAATGCGGTCGGTCCAATGGTCAGAGGATTCGGGGGCCAGTTTTGCTTCGATTGCATGATGTTAGCAATGTTCGCGCGGGCAGGGCGGCCATGAGCGCAGCGCCATATCAGCGGCGGCGGCGCTGGCGGGCATAGACCGCCTCGAGTAT
>JAEWCJ010000035.1 GCA_023390695.1 Pseudomonadota bacterium
CCGGACGTCCGGCGTAACGCGGCTGCTTGTGCTTGGCGCCGATCTGCTCCAGCACCCAGCGCAGGAAGGTGTCGACGAAGAACCAGGCACCCATGTTGCGCGGCTCTTCCTGACACCAGACGATTTCGGCCTGCTTGAAGCGGGCGAGATCGGTCACCAGCGCCTTGGTCGGGAACGGATAGAGCTGCTCGACGCGCATCAGATAGATGTCGTCGACGCCGCGCTTCTCGCGCTCCTCGTAGAGATCGTAATAGACCTTGCCCGAGCACAGGACGACGCGTCGGATCTTGCTGTCGGCGACGAGCTTGATCGGCTCGCCCTTGAGCGTTTCCGCATCGTCGAACAGCACGCGATGGAACGTCGTGCCGGCGCCCAGTTCGTCGAGCCGCGACACCGCGCGCTTGTGGCGCAGCAGCGACTTCGGCGTCATCAGGATCAGCGGCTTTCTGATCTCGCGCTTCAACTGGCGGCGCAGGATGTGGAAATAATTCGCCGGCGTCGTGCAGTTGGCGACCTGCATGTTGTCTTCCGCGCACATCTGCAGGAAGCGCTCGAGGCGTGCGGACGAATGCTCGGGACCCTGGCCTTCATAGCCATGCGGCAGCAGGCAGACGAGGCCGGACATGCGCAGCCATTTGCGTTCGGCCGAGGAGATGAACTGGTCGAAGATCACCTGCGCGCCGTTGGCGAAATCGCCGAACTGCGCTTCCCACAGCGTCAGCGCATTCGGCTCGGTGGTCGAATAACCGTATTCGTAGCCGAGCACGGCCTCTTCCGAGAGCATCGAGTTGAGGACTTCGTAGCGCGCCTGCTTCTCGTTCAGATGGTTGAACGGGGTGTAGCGGGCCTCGGTCTCCTGATCGAACACCACCGAATGGCGCTGCGAGAAGGTGCCGCGTTCGCAATCCTGGCCGGACAGGCGCACCGGATGGCCTTCCTCCAGCAGTGTGCAGAAGGCGAGCGCTTCCGCGGTCGCCCAGTCGATGCCCTGGCCGCTTTCGATCGCCTTGCGGCGGTTGTCGAGGAAGCGCTGGATGGTGCGGTGCGCGTGGAAATCCTTCGGCAGCGTCGTGATCTTGCGCCCGATCTCCTTCAGGGCGTCGATCTCGACACCGGTATTGCCGCGGCGCGGATCGTCGATCTCGCCGGCGACCTTGAGGCCGGCCCAGCGGCCGTCGAGCCAGTCGGCCTTGTTCGGCTTGTAGCCCTGGCCGGCCTCGAATTCGGCTTCGAGGCGCGCGCGCCAGTCGGCCTTCATCTTGTCGACTTCGCCAGCGCTGACGACACCTTCGCCGATCAGCTTCTGCGTATAGAGATCGAGGGTCGAAGGATGCGACCTGATCTTCTTGTACATCAGCGGCTGGGTGAATGCCGGCTCGTCGCCTTCGTTGTGGCCGAAGCGGCGATAGCAGAACATGTCGATGACGACCGGCTTGGCGAATTTCTGCCGGAACTCGATCGCCACCTTGGCCGCGAACACCACCGCTTCCGGATCGTCGCCGTTCACGTGGAAGATCGGCGCCTCGATCATCTTCGCCACATCCGACGGATACGGCGAGGACCGCGAATAGCGCGGATAGGTGGTGAAGCCGATCTGGTTGTTGACAATGAAATGCAGCGAGCCGCCGGTGCGATAGCCCTTCAGGCCGGACAGGCCGAAGCATTCGGCCACCACGCCCTGACCGGCGAAAGCCGCGTCGCCGTGGATGAGCAGCGGCAGCGCCATCGAGCGGTCTTCCGGCGTCGCGCCGAGCTGGTCCTGCTTGGCGCGGACCTTGCCGAGCACCACCGGGTTGACGATTTCGAGATGCGAGGGATTCGGCGCCAGCGACAGATGCACCTTGTTGCCGTCGAACTCGCGGTCCGAGGACGCACCCAGGTGATATTTGACGTCGCCCGAGCCTTCGACCTCGTCCGGCGTCGCGGAGCCGCCCTTGAATTCGTGGAACAGCACGCGATGCGGCTTGCTCATCACCTGCGTCAGCACGTTGAGGCGGCCGCGATGCGCCATGCCGAGCACGATTTCCTTCAGGCCGAGCGTGCCGCCGCGCTTGATGATCTGCTCGAGCGCGGGGATCAGCGACTCGCCGCCGTCCAGACCGAAGCGCTTGGTGCCGGTATATTTGACGTCGAGGAATTTCTCGAAGCCTTCCGCTTCCACCAGCTTGTTCAGGATCGCGCGCTTGCCCTCGCGCGTGAAGGCGATTTCCTTGTCCTTGCCTTCGATGCGCTCCTGGATCCACGCCTTCTGCGCCGGATCGGAGATGTGCATGAATTCGACGCCGAGCGTCTGGCAATAGGTGCGGCGGACGATGGCGATGATCTCGCGCATGGTCGCGAATTCGAGACCCAGCACCTTGTCGAGGAAGATCTTGCGGTCCATGTCGGCTTCTTCGAAGCCGTAGGTGCGCGGATCGAGCTCTTCCTCGTTCTTCTCCGGCTCGAGGCCGAGCGGATCGAGCTTGGCGTGGAAATGGCCGCGCGCGCGGTAGGCGCGGATCAGCATCAGCGCGTGGATGGAATCGCGCGTCGCCTGCTGCACGTCGGCGGTGGAGAGATCGACACCGCTCTTCTGCGCCCGGGCCTGGATCTTGCCGCCCAGCGCCTTTTCGGTCTCCGCCCAGTTGCCGTCGAGGGCGGCGACGAGATCGCCGCCTTCCCGGACCGGCCAGTTCGGGCGCCGCCAGGAGGCGCCGCGCGCGTTCTTGGCAACGCTGGCGGGATCGTCCTTGAGGCTCTGGAAAAACCCCTGCCACTCGGCATCGACCGAGGCCGGATCGGCCTCGTAGCGGGCATAGAGGTCTTCGATATAGGCGGCGTTGCCGCCATAGAGGAATGAGGTGAGAGCGAAAGCGGCGTTCGCGTCCTGGCGTGACATCTGGCGTCCTGAATCGTCGTCTGTATTGCCCGTCCCCCGGAGAGGACACGCAAATTGGGCTCGAATTGGCCCAGTTCTTCCCTAGCGGGGCTCTTCTACAGATAAGAAGTTAATAGGGCCATGATTAGATGACGAAGGAATGAATATATAGATTCATTTCTTCGATGAACCTCGTTCCGCATAAGGCATTGAAAGGGCAGCGTATTTCCCTGCCCTTCGCGGCGGTGAAAACGTTTTGGTGCACATGGTGGGAAGAATGCCCGCTGGCTTGCGGCGGCAATGTGGCGCGGCCGGGTGCAACGGCGCGCAAAGGTCCGCGATGACCCGAGTCCGGCCAGGGGGGGAAGGCCCGGCAAGGTCCGATGCCGGACGGGTCGAGGGCAGCGACCCGGTGAAGAAAGCCGCGGGGCCGGGCCATGGACGGCCACCTGCCGGAGGCGCCCGTCCTTGCCCGAGGAAATTCCATCCTCGCCACGAGGATGCGGCGGAAGACCGGTCCTCGCGCGGGCGAAGCCGCACCTCCCGGCGGAGGAACGGCGCTTCTACGAACATGACAACGCCGCGGGTGCGGGCCCGCGGCGCTGCATCATAGGAATTTTTTCACGTGAAACATTGCAGGTTGTCCTGCAATATCCAGGACTTAGCGCTTCAGCACCTCGACCAGCGTCTTGCCGATGCGGGCCGGCGAGGGCGACACCTTGATACCGGCGGCTTCCATCGCCGCGATTTTCGATTCCGCATCGCCTTTTCCGCCGGAAATGATCGCTCCGGCATGGCCCATGCGGCGTCCGGGCGGCGCGGTGCGGCCGGCGATGAAGCCCGCCATCGGCTTCTTGCGGCCGCGCTTGGCCTCGTCGATCAGGAACTGGGCGGCCTCTTCCTCCGCCG
>JAEWCJ010000128.1 GCA_023390695.1 Pseudomonadota bacterium
GCCGGCAAGAGCACGATCTTCCATCTGCTGCTGCGCTTCTATGATCCGTCCGCCGGCGATATCACCCTCGACGGCGTGAAGCTCGCCGACGCCGATCCAGCCGATTTGCGCCGCCACATCGCGCTGGTGCCGCAGGACACGGCGATCTTCGCGGCCTCGGTGCGCGACAATATCCGCTTCGGCAAACCGGACGCGAGCGACGCCGAGATCGAACGCGCGGCGGAGATGGCGGCCGCGGCGGAATTCATCGGCCGCCTGCCGGAAGGATACAATACGGCGGTCGGCGAGCGCGGCGTCACGCTCTCGGGCGGCCAGCGCCAGCGCATCGCGATCGCGCGGGCGATCCTGCGCAATGCGCCGCTGCTGCTGCTCGACGAAGCGACATCTTCGCTCGATGCGGAAAGCGAGACGCTGGTGCAGAGCGCGCTGGAACATTCGATGGAAGGCCGCACGACGCTGGTGATCGCGCACCGGCTGGCGACCGTGCTCTCATGCGACCGCATTCTGGTGCTGGATCACGGCCGTATCGTCGAGGAAGGCACACACGAGCAGCTCGCCGCCGCGGGTGGCCTGTATGCGCGGCTGGCGAAATTGCAGTTCAACGGCTAGTCATTCCGGGGCGCGCATGGCGCGCGGGACGAATGGCTAAGGCTGCCAGCGCATCAGGTAAACCGGCGCGCCGGAATGCTTGTTGACGGCCTCGCCGGCGATGACGAAGCCGCATTTGTCGTAGAGACGCAGCGCCCGCGCATTGTCCTGATTGACATGCAGCTCGATGCCGGCGGGCGACAGCCTTTTGGCGTCGTCGATCAGCCGGCGCGCCAGGCCCTGTCCCCAACATTCGGGCGCGACCACAAGCTGGTCGAGATAGCCGGTTTTTTGGTCGATGGTGACGAAGCCGATCATGCCGTCCGCATTTTCCATCACCATGATGGTGGCGACCGGCACAAGATCGTCGCGCCAGCGTCCGCGCCACCATTCCGCGCGCTTGGCGAAGGCGATGTGCGGATAGGCGACCTGCCAGGCGCGCTGCCACAGCGCGATCGCCGCCTGTTCGTCGGAGGTTTCGTAGGCGCGCAGCCGGATGCTCATTCAGAGCATTTTCCGGCCGGGTCGAAACGGGAGACACATGCTCCGTTCATTCCCGCACACGCGGGACTCCAGAGCTCCCTGGCTCTGGATCCCTTGCGCGGACGCGAACGGAACAGGATACGCATGCGCTACCGTTCGGTCAGCTTCAGTTCGATACGGCGATTGCGCCGGAACGCTTCGTCGGTCTTTTCCGTGTCGATCGGCTGGAATTCGCCGAACCCGGCGGCGACCAGACGCTGCGGCGAGACGCCAAGACTGATCAGATATTGCACGACCGCGATGGCGCGCGCCGACGACAATTCCCAGTTCGAGGGGAATTGCGGGTTCGAGATCGGACGGATGTCGGTGTGGCCGTCCACCCGCATCACCCAGGCAATGTCGGCGGGGATCTGCTTGTCCAGTTCGAGCAAAGCGGAGGCGATCTTGTCGATCTCGGCGCGGCCCTCCGGCTTCAGCACGGCCTGACCGGCGTCGAAGAAGACTTCCGACTGGAACACGAAGCGGTCGCCGACGACGCGCACATCCGGCCGGTTGCCGAGAATGGCGCGCAGCCGGCCGAAGAAGTCGGAGCGGTAGCGCGACAATTCCTGCACGCGCTGCGCCAGCGCCACATTCAGCCGCTGTCCGAGATCGGCGATACGGGTCTGCGATTCACGATCGCGCTTCTCCGTGGCTTCCAGCGCCGATTCGAGCGCGGCGAGCTGCCGCCGCAAGGCGAGGATCTGCTGATTGAGCAGCTCCACCTGCGAGAGCGCGCGGGCGGTGAGCTGCTTCTCGTTGTCGAGCGCTGTCGCCAGTTCCTGCGCGCGGCCCTGCTCGGATGCCGCCTTGCCGGCGCCTTCCGCCAGGCCGCGATAGCGGTCGCGTTCGGCCTCCGTGGTCGCCAGATTGGAGCGGAAGGTCGCCATCAGCTCTTCCAGATTGGCGCGGCTGGTTTTCTCCAGCGACAGCAACTCGGTGAGCTGGGCGATCTGCGCATTCAGGCGGGTCAGGGCGGTGTCCTTGCCGGTGACTTCCTGCGCCAGATAGAATTGCACCACGGAAAAGATCGAGATCATGAAGATCACGGCCAGCACCAGGGTGGACAACGCGTCCACGAAACCCGGCCAGTAATCGACGCCGCGGTCGCGGCGGGCCCGCGCCAACGCCATTAGTTATTCCTTTTCACGCCACAAGCCGGCTGCTGCCGACTTGTGCTCGTTTTCCTGGACGCGCTCATGTCCGCTCCCGCGCCAGCGTTTCCAGCACGCGGCGGATTTCCGTCTGCTGTTCGGCCTGCGAATCCGCCCAGTCGCGGATCATCTGCTGTTCGGCGCGCATGTGATGCACGAGGCCCTGGATCGCCTCGGCGAGATTGGCCATGGCGCTGGTGGCGGCGCGGCTGGAGCCGCTCTCGGCAATCGACTCGCGCAGCCGTTCGACGGCGAGGAGCAGTTCGTTCGCGGGGGCCTGGCCGTCCGCCGCGGGCGAAAGATCGCCGCCGACGTCGCGCACCGTGGTGGAGAGCCAGTCTTCGAGATCGGTATAGAAGCGGTTCTGCGCCTGGCTGGTCTGCAGATCGAGAAACCCGAGCACCAGCGAGCCGGCGAGGCCGAACAGCGAGGACGAGAAGGCGATGCCCATGCCGCCGAGCGGTGCGCCGAGGCCCTCGCGCAGCGATTCAAAGACCGCACCGGCGTCGCCGCCGGGCTTGAGGCTCTCGACCACTTTGCCGACCGAGGAGACGGTTTCGATCAGGCCCCAGAAGGTGCCGAGCAGGCCGAGGGAGATCAGCAGGCCGGTCATGTAGCGCGACAGGTCGCGCGCTTCGTCGAGGCGGGTGGCGATGGAGTCGAGAATGCCGCGCATCATCTGCGAGGAGATCGCCATGCGGCCGAGCCGGTCGCCGAGAATGGTGGCCATCGGCGCCAGCAGGGTCGGCGGCCGGTCGACGGCGATGCCGGGATCGGCGAGGCGGAAGCCGTTGACCCAGGCCACTTCCGGGAACAGGCGGATCACCTGGCGGAAGGAGAGCAGGATGCCGATGAGCAGGACGCCGAGGATGAGGCCGTTCAGCCCCGGATTGGCCAGAAAGGCATCCAGGATCTGCTTATAGAGAACCACCGCGATCAGTCCGCAGAGGATGAGGAAAACCAGCATCCGCACCAGGAAGATACGCGGGGAGGAGAGTTTGAAAGGGTCGTTATCGCGTGCCATTGCGCGTCCTTGGCCTGTCCCTTGGCTCTTCATCGCCAAAGCAGGTCAAGACTATGACAAAGGCGCGGCGAAAGGAAACACTGGGAACATTCTGCCGGAATTTCCAACATATCCAGCGTCGCGCCGATATTTAGAACGCCTTCAGCACGAATGTGTGTCAGTGCGATGTCAATGATGGCGCGTTCGTGACAATCCGCGGATTTTTCCGCCGATTATTGCCGAGCAGAGGTTGTCGCCGAACCGCGATCAGGCCTTGCCGGCGGTTTTCAGAATCTTGAGCAGATCGCGGTGCATGGTTTCGTTGCCCGCCGCGATGTGGCCCTTGATCAGCATCGCATCGTGGCCGTCGCAATCGGTGACGTAGCCGCCGGCTTCGCGCACCAGCAGAATGCCCGCCGCCATGTCCCAGGGAGAAAGATTGCGCTCCCAGTAGATGTCGAAACGGCCGGCGGCGATGAACGCGAGATCGAGCGCGGCCGACCCGAAGCGGCGCAGCCCCGCCACTTTCTCCTGCACCAGCGCGAATTCCTGGCGGAACTCGGCAAGATCGCCGCGTCCCAGATGCGGCAGACCGCAGGCAACCACCGCATCGCCGAGGCGCTGGCGGTTGGCGACGCGCAGCCGGCTGTCGTTCAGGAATGCGCCCTTGCCGCGTTCGGCGGTGAACATCTCGTCGCTGATCGGATTGTAGACGAGCGCCGCGACAATCGTGCCCTCGCGCTCCAGCGCGATTGAAATCGCGAATTGCGGGATGCCGTGGAGGAAATTGGTGGTGCCGTCGAGCGGATCGACGATCCAGGTATGCGTCAGGTCGCTGCCTTCGCTCCTGCCGCTTTCCTCGCCCAGAAACGAATAGCCGGGGCGGGCGGTCAGCAATTCCTCGCGCAGGATCTGTTCCGCCCTGCGATCGGCGGCGGTGACGAAATTCGCCGGCCCCTTCATGGAGACCTGCAGCTTCTCCACCTCGCCGAAGTCACGCGCCAGGCCGCGCGCGGCCTTGCGCGCAGCCTTGATCATTACGTTCATGAGGGCGGAGCGAAGCATTCTGTCTCTTGTCTCTCCCGATCGGGAGGGAGGGCAGCCGTCAATCCGCGCGGCGGATATAGGTGACTTCGTTGGTGTCGACGATGATCCGCTCGCCGGTGGTGATGAAGGGCGGCACCATGACGCGCAGGCCATTCTCCAGCTTCGCCGGCTTGTAGGACGAGGCGGCGGTCTGCCCCTTCACGACCGGGTCGGCCTCGACGATCTGCAGCACCACCTGATCCGGCAGCTTGATGCCGATCGGGCGCTCGTCGTGCATTTCGAGGGTGACGGTCATGCCGTCCTGCAGGAAGGCGGCGCGCTCGCCGACAAAATCCTCCGCCAGCTCGAGCTGCTCGTAGGTGTCGTTGTCCATGAACACCAGCGCTTCGCCCTGCTTGTACAGGTACTGGTAGTCCTTCTGCTCCAGCCGGGCGCGCTCGACGCGTTCGTCGGAGCCGAAGCGGTTGTTGAGCTTGCGGCCGTCGATCAGGTTCTTCAGCTCGACCTGGTTGTAGGCCGGACCCTTGCCGGGTTTCACGGCCATGGTCTTCACCGCGGCCCAGAGCGAGTCCTGGTACTCGATGACCATGCCAGGACGTATTTCGTTGCCATTGATCTTGGCCATAAGGCGTTCCGTTATGCTGTCGGGAATGTCTGTCGGGCGGGTGTGTGCCCCGTCAGTGCGACCGCCGTCAAGTCTGTGTTTCCCGGCCGAGGCCGGGCCTCAGCGCGATGCCGCGATCAGCGCCAGCCACGGTTTGGCGTTTTTTTCCGCGGTGCTGCGGGTTTCCGGGGACTGCCGCTGCATGAAATCGTCCAGCCAGGGGTCGCCGGCCCCGGCCGCCTTGGCGATGATGTGCCATTTGACCGCCTCAACCGGGTCGGCGGTAAGGCCGCGGCCGGTCGCCAGGACGCGGGCCAGCCGGTTCTGCGCGATCGGGCTGCCCCGCCGGGCCGCCTTTTTCAGCAATTCGCTGGCGGCGGCCTCGTCCTTGTTGATGCCGGCGCCGTTATAG
>JAEWCJ010000180.1 GCA_023390695.1 Pseudomonadota bacterium
GGATCGTAGGGCAGCATGTAGGCCCAATGCGTGACCAGCAGGCTGTCGCCCGTGATCATCTGCATTGCCATCGAGGTCACGCCGTCGATCTCGATCATCTGCCCGAGACCGACCGTCGTGGCGCCGCCTCCGCTCGGCGTGAACACCATCGTGATTTGCCCGGAGGTTGTGACGACCCCTTGGATCGTGGAATTCTGGATCACCGGGATGGGTCCGAACTTCAGTTGTGCCTCGCTGGTGCCGGTGAAGACGCCATTGGTCGAAGCGCCCAAGGTCCAGAGCGTCTGGTCGCCGATGGCGACGGGATTGGCGAAGCTCGTGTTCGACGAAGCATAGGCCAGGAGCTGCTCGGTCGGCACATACCAGTGGGTGTTGGAGATCGTGGCATCCCAGACGGTGGATTGCGCGCGGGCCGGCAGGGCGCCGCCCGCCAGTACGGCGCATGACACAAGCGCCCATGCGAGACGCCGCAGGACGCCTTCTGTCAACGCCCTTGTGATGTGCAAGCCTGCCCCCGATCTGTCGCGATCAGGGTTGGGCAAAAGCCGCAGGCTGTCCAAGAAACTTTTTGGGTGGATTGGAGCGGCCGCCTTTTTCCCACAAGCGATCATGTCGCCATAAGCGATGTTCCATTGATGCAGATTGGATGGAAAAGACCCCCATACCTGTCGGCCCTTCATCCATCGTTTTAACAGCCGATTAATCTCAAATTTTACCAAAACTTTACCAAGAGCGCCGAAGACTGACTCTCTCGGTGCATCGCGCCCTAGGCTGTCGCGGCGCGGCGCGCGCTGATGTCCGCTGCGGCGATCGTAGCGAAGGACGGAGGGACCGGCCTGTCTGGACGTGAACACACAACCGGGCAGGACCGAAGCCGCTCTGGCTCCCGAGCTGGACGCGCATGCGGGGGTAACGTGCGAAGAGTTAGTAAGATGGATGATCGAGGACGCCTCGCTCAATCGCTGAAGCGGCCGTATTCCTTCGCCCGCCTTGGGCGCGCGATCCATCGCCTGTCCGCCATTGTCGAAAATCATGTGCCGCGCGGCGCCGGACTTGCGGCGACCATCGTTCTTGTCGGTGCGAGCCTGGCCTATGGTTCGGTGCGCGGCGGTCACACCGATACGATCGTCGCGCAATTCAAGGATGCGCGCGACGCGCTCGCCAATGCCGCCGGTTTCAGCATTTCCTCGATCGCGATGACCGGGCAGGTCCAACTGACGCGCGAACAGATCCTGGCGATAGCCGGCGTCACCGGGCGGACCTCGCTTCTGTTTCTGAATGCGGACGACGCCCGCGGCCGCCTGAAAGCCAGTTCCTGGATTGCCGACGCGACGGTGCTGAAGCTGTTCCCCGACCGGCTGCATATTTCGGTGACCGAGCGGCAGGCTTATGCGCTCTGGCAGAAGGATGGCCGCCTGTCGGTCATCGCCAGGGACGGTACTATTCTGGAATCCTATGTCGCGCCGCACTTCCCGCGGCTTCCCTTGGTGGTGGGGCAGGGCGCCGCGCAGCGCGCCGCGGATATCCTTGCGCTGATGGACCGCTATCCTGCGATCCGCGATCAGGCGCGCGCCTATGTGCTGGTGGCCGAGCGCCGCTGGAATCTGCGGCTGAAAAACGGCCTCGACATCCGGCTGCCGGAAGCCCAGCCCGAGCGCGCGATCGAGACGTTGATCGCGCTCGACCGGGACAAGAAGCTGCTGTCGCGCGACATCACCGCCATCGACCTGCGGCTCGCCGATCGCGTCACCGTGCGCCTGTCGGATGCGGCGGCGCAAGAACGCAACCTTGCGCGCGACGAAGCGCTCAAGGAGAAAAAGGCCAGGCGCAGGGCAGGTGACGCATGAACCCCCTTCACTATGGCCTCGCCCCGAAGATGAAGCCGGTTTCGCCGCGCCGCACGGCGCTGGTCGCGGCGCTCGATCTCGGCACCAGCAAGATCGTGTGCATGATCGCCCGGCTGCAGCCGCAGTCGCCGCGCGAGGCGCTGCTCCGCCGCAGCCACAGCGTCGAGATCATCGGTCTCGGTCACGTGGGCGCCGCCGGCATGAAGGCGGGCAATGTCGCCAATCTCGATCAGGCCGAAGACGCCATCCGTCATGCGGTCGAACTCGCCGAACAATCGGCGGGCGTGCAGCTCGAATCGGTCGCGGTATCGGTATCCGCAGGGCGCCTGAGCAGCGAGCGCTACTTAGCGTCCGTGGACGTCGCCGGTCCCACCATTTCCGACGCGGATATCGCCCGCCTCCTGTCCGCCGGTAACCGGCATTCGGTCCGGGACGGGCGGGTGGTGCTGCATTCGCTGCCGCTGGGTTATGCCATCGACGACGTCCGCGGTATCCGGGAACCGCGTGGCATGCTGGCGCGTCATTTCGGTCTCGACATGCATGTCGCGACCACCGACGCGGCGACGCCGCGCAACCTGATGCTGGCGGTCGAACAATGCCACCTCGATGTCGAGGCGATGGCTGCGTCGCCCTATGTCGCCGGTCTGTCGGTTCTCGCCGACGATGAAGCCGATCTCGGCGCGGCGGTCGTCGATATGGGCGCCGGCACGACAACGATCGCGGTGTTCTCCGGCGGCCGCTTCGTGCATGCCGACGGCTTCGCCCTTGGCGGTTTTCACGTCACCATGGATTTGGCGCGCGGACTCAATACCCGCATCGTAGATGCCGAGCGAATCAAAGCGATCTATGGCACTGTGTTGTCAGGTGGAGCTGATGAGCGGGATATGATCACGGTGCCTGCGGTTAGCCACGATCTGCGCGAACCGCCTCAGGTGGTTTCACGGGCGATGCTGGTGAAGATCATCCAGCCGCGCGTGGAAGAAATCCTGGAAATGGTGCGCGATCGGTTGGCGGCCTCTCCGTTTGCCGCCGAACCGGGCGGTACCGTTGTTCTGACCGGCGGTGCCAGTCAGTTGACCGGCATGACCGAGCTTGCCTCGCGCATGCTGAGGCGTCCGGTCAGGATCGGACGCCCGCTTGGAATCGCCGGCTTGCCCGACGTTGCCAAGGGACCGGCTTACGCCGTCTCCACGGGACTGCTCGTGTATCCGCAGGCGGCGCATCTTGAACATTTCGAACCGCGGCGAACGCGGCACTTGATGACAGGAACGGGCGGTTACTTCGCACGGGTCGGACGATGGCTGAAGGAGAGCTTCTGATGATCTGGATGCAGGATACCCGGAACGGCCGGCGGCGGACCGGCAAAAGCAGGGACGTCTTCAACGCCCGCGTGACAATGAGGCTGACATGACCATCAATTTGAAAGTCCCCGATATCCGTGAGTTGAAGCCGCGGATCACCGTAATGGGCGTCGGCGGGGCCGGTGGCAACGCCGTCAACAACATGATTTCGGCAGGCCTGCAGGGCGTGGAATTCGTCGTCGCCAATACCGACGCCCAGGCGCTGACATCGTCGAAGGCCGAGCGCGTCATTCAGATGGGCGTGCAGGCCACCGAAGGTCTGGGCGCCGGTTCGCAGCCGGATGTCGGACGCGCCGCCGCCGAAGAGGTGATCGACGAGATCCGCGATCATCTCAACGGCGCGCACATGGTGTTCGTCACCGCCGGCATGGGCGGCGGCACGGGAACCGGTGCTGCCCCGGTGATTGCGAAAGTTGCGCGCGAACTCGGCATCCTCACGGTCGGCGTCGTCACCAAGCCGTTCCATTTCGAGGGCGACCGCCGCATGCGCTTCGCGGAAGCGGGCATCGTCGAGCTGCAGAAATACGTGGATACGCTGCTGGTCATCCCGAACCAGAACCTGTTCCGGGTCGCCAACGAGAAGACCACCTTCGCCGACGCCTTCGCGATGGCCGACCAGGTGCTCTATTCGGGCGTCGCCTGCATCACCGACCTGATGGTGAAGGAAGGCCTGATCAATCTCGACTTCGCCGACGTTCGCGCCGTCATGCGCGAAATGGGCAAGGCGATGATGGGCACCGGCGAAGCCTCCGGCGAGAAGCGCGCCTCGACCGCCGCCGAGGCGGCGATCTCCAATCCGCTGATCGACGATTCGTCGATGAAGGGCGCGCGCGGCCTGCTGATCTCGATCACCGGCGGCAAGGATCTGACACTGTACGAGGTCGACGAAGCGGCGACCCGCATCCGCGAGGAAGTCGACAAGGACGCCAACATCATCGTCGGCGCCACCTTCGACGAGAGCCTGGACGGCATCATCCGGGTGTCGGTGGTCGCCACCGGCATCGACAAGCCGGTCGTTCAGAAGGCGCCGGAGAATGTGCAGCGCGCCCGCACCGAAGCGGCCGCCCGCATTGTCGAGCGCGCTCCGGACCGCATCGAACGTGCTCCGGCCGTGACGCAGACCGCTGCGCCGCGTCCGGCCGCGCCGGCTCACGCCGTCGAGAATGCGGCGACGGCTGCGGTTGCCGCCGCGCTGTCGCAGCCGGTTTCGATCGACGACGTGACGCTGCGCGCCATGCCGCCCAAGCCCTCGCTGTTCGTCGAGCAGCCGGCCGAGCCGGAACCGGTGCATCAGGACATCCCGCAGGTCTTCATGCCGCCGCAGCCGGAGCGGGTGCTGCAGCGTCCGCGCATGCCGCGCATCGAGGATCTGCCGGCCCCGGCCCAGCGCCAGTTGCGCGCCCAGCAGGGCGAGCCGATGGAGCCCGAGCATCCGGAAAAGCAGCGCATGACGCTGCTGCAGCGCCTCGCCGCCGCCGGCCTCG
>JAEWCJ010000191.1 GCA_023390695.1 Pseudomonadota bacterium
CGGCACGACGCGGTTGCGCGCGGTGCCGCGATGTTCGACGCGTGACACGACTTCCTGTCCGACGAAGCAGCCCTTCTTGAAATCGACGCCGCCGAGTTGGTCGAGATCAGCGTCATGCGGAAAGGTCTCGCCATAGATGAAATCGAGGCCGCCGCGCGGCACGCCGAGCGCGATGCGATGCGCTTCATATTCGCCGGCATCGACCAGCGTGGCGCCGAGGTCGGCGGCGGCCTTGTCGGCAAGCTGCGGCGGCAGCACGATGCGCTGGCCGAGCGCCGGCAGTCGCGGATCGGCTGCGACGAGGCCGTATTCGGTGTCGCCGGCACCGTTCCACACGGCCATGACACCAAGGCTCTCGGACAGATCCTGCACGGTCACCTTGGCGCGCAATTTGTAGAAATTGAGCTTTTCCACCAGCGTCGCCGCCAGGGCGCGGGGGCAATCCAGGAAAAAATCCCCGCCATCCGCCGCGGGCGCCCGCACGACGATGAAATCGGCGATGATCTTGCCCTGCGGGGTGAGCAGGGCGGCATAACGCGGGGTTTCCGGCGTCATATTGCCGATATCGGAGGTCACAAGTCCGTTGAGAAAGCCTTGGGATGGCTCGCCCGCGACCTTGACCACGCCGCGATCCGGAAGAAGCGCCGCTTTCATTGGAATCCCTGCAAATCCCGGTAAACCCCAGCAAATGCTCTTGCCAGAGGGAGCGCCGAAACGTAAGGCGCTGGCGGCGACGGCTCAAGAGCGCTTTCAGCGGCTCTGCATAAATCCGGTATCAGCATGGCAAAAACCTACGACCTCATTCTCAAGGGCGGAATTGTCGTCAATCAGGACGGCGAGGGGCTGCGCGATGTCGGTATTTCGGGCGGCCGCATTGCCGAGATCGGGGATCTGTCGCAGGCCTCTGCCGGCGAAATCATCGACTGCAAAGGGCTGCATGTGCTGCCCGGTGTGATCGACAGCCATGTACATTTCCGCGAGCCCGGCCTGACCCACAAGGAGGATCTTGAATCGGGATCGCGCGGCGCGGTGCTGGGCGGCGTGACGGCGGTGTTCGAAATGCCGAATACCGAGCCGAACACGATCGATGCCGCCGCGCTCGCCGACAAGGTGAAGCGTGCGCATCACCGCATGCATTGCGATTTCGCATTCTATGTGGGCGCGACGCGCGAGAACACCAAGGACCTCGCCGAACTCGAACGGCTGCCGGGCTGTGCCGGTGTGAAGGTCTTCATGGGCGCGTCCACCGGCTCGCTGCTGATCGAGGACGACGAGGGCGTCCGCAATGTCCTCAACGTGATCCGCCGCCGCGCGGCGTTCCATTCCGAGGATGAATATCGTCTGCGCGAACGCATGAACCTGCGGGTCGAGGGCGATCCGCGCTCGCATCCGGTCTGGCGCGACGAGATCGCGGCGCTCACCTGCACGAAGCGCCTGATCGCACTGGCGCGAGAAACCGGCAAACGCGTGCATGTGCTGCACGTGACCTCGAAGGAGGAGATGGAATTCCTCGCCGGCCACAAGGATGTGGCGACGGTGGAAGTCACGCCGACGCATCTGACGCTGACCGCGCCCGATTGCTACGAACGTCTCGGGACGTTCGCGCAGCTCAATCCGCCGATCCGCGACGCGTCGCATCGCGAGGGGCTTTGGCGCGGATTGCAGCAAGGCGTCGTCGATACGATCGGCACCGATCATTCGCCGCATACGCGCGAGGAAAAATCGCATCCCTATCCGAAGACCCATTCCGGCATGACCGGCGTGCAGACCTTTGTCCCGATCATGCTCGACCATGTGAATGCGGGCCGGCTGTCGCTTGCGCGTTTCGTGGATCTGACGAGCGCCGGCCCCGCCCGTGTCTTCGGCATCGCGCGTAAGGGCCGCATCGCCGTCGGCTATGATGCGGATCTCACGGTGGTCGACCTGAAGCGGCGTGAAACCATCACCAATCAATGGATCGCCTCGCGCGCCGGCTGGACGCCCTATGACGGCCAGACGGTGACCGGCTGGCCGGTCGGCGCATTTGTGCGCGGCCGTCAGGCAATGTGGGATGGCGACGTGCTGTCCTCCGGACAGGGTGAAGCCATCGTGTTCCACGAAGCGATACAACCGCGCCTCTGATTGCATTTTTACCGCGCCGTCACGCGGCTTTGGATTGGAATGTGTATAGTCTCCAGCTATGAAGCGGGGGGAGGATGAGGAATGAGCGGGCTGATCCTGTCTATTCGCATCCTGCTGGCGAGCGAATCGGAAGAAGACCGCGAGCTGCTGCGGCAAGGGGCGGCACGGGCATCGGTGCCCACCGAGCTTTTCGAAGCTGAATCGACCGGCAAGGCCGGCGGCTTTCTCGATCGCGGCGATATCGACATCGTCTTCAT
The DNA here is from genome assembly GCA_023390695.1 of Pseudomonadota bacterium. Next base: position 2,379 of record JAEWCJ010000191.1, read on the forward strand.
CGATGCCGCGCTACCCGGACAGGATCAGGTCCGGGTGATCAGGGCGGCGCGCGAGGCTGACAACAATCCTTTGATCGTTCTTCTGGTGACCGGCGCGGGCGGGATTGTGTCCGCAGCCGATGCGACGGCACCAAAACCCCGCAATGCGATCGAGGCCGGCATGCTGCTCAGCCGTTCCTCGCGCGCCCGGCTGCCCGTGCACGCGCTGGTGGTCGATGATTCCTCCACCATGCGCAGCATCGTCAGAAAGATCCTGGCGGCGAGCCGCTTCAGGCTGAGCGTTGCGGAAGCCGACGACGGCGCCAGGAGCGTCGAGCAGGTGCGCGGAGGCGGCGTCGACGTCGTGTTCCTCGACTACAATATGCCCGGTCTCAACGGCCTTGCCACGCTGGGCGAGCTCAAGCGCGCCAAACCGGATGTCGATGTCATCATCATGACGTCCGCGCAGGATCTGGCGATTGCCGACCGCGCCCTGCGCGCCGGCGCCAGCGCGTTTCTGCAGAAGCCGTTCTATCCTGCCGATATCGATGCCGTGCTGTATTCGCGCTACGGCCTGATGCCCTGCGCGCGCAGGGATTAACGAAGACCGCGCGGCCGGTTCGCCGAAGCGGACTATTGGCGCAGGATGTCCGCAGAAAACTCGCCGTTGCGGATGCGGTCCGGCAGCCCCTCGGCGAATTTGGCGGCGGCGTCCTCGCCATAGGTGGAGACGAACTCGATCAGGGCCGCGAACAGGCAGGCCTGCGCCATGCAATCGTCGTCGATGCCGTCGAGGCGCGCCGCGGCCCAGGCCTCGTGCACGTATCCGAGAGCGGCTTTCTTCTGTTCCTGATCCGGAACCGGATCGGCGTCCGCATATGCGCGCGTCAGATTACTCATGTCACCCTTTTGGGGCGCGCGCTCGCCCGCCCTCCCGTGCTCTTTGCTTAGCACGGGGATGCCGGAGGGGGAGCCGCACCTTTAAGAACGGTTAACGCGCGAATTGACGCGCAAGGGTCGCTTAATTGGTGTAGCGGGCGGTGATCTCGCGGGCGATCTTGGCGCCTTCCTCGAGGTAGCGCCGGATGGCGACATCCGCGGCCGGGGTGCAGGTGCGGTAGGTCTGCTGGAAGCCGCTATAGCCGCGGTTGAAGCTGGCCACCATCTTGGCGCGGCGTTCCGGGGCTTGCGCCTCGGCATCCATCAGCGCCTGCATTTCATTGCGCCATTTGGTGCCTTCATTGGCGCCGCAGACGCCGCGCAGGTAATGCAGGGCGCCGAGAATTTCCGAGAGCCGCTGCAAATCGGCCTCGAAGGCATCGCCGCTATCGACCGCCCAGGCCGGCGGGGCGGTCAACGGCATCAGCAGACACAGGATGAGGGCGAGGCGGCGGGCCATGATCAGGGACATATGCGCTCCGCCGGAACCTGCCGCAAGCTCAGACCGGCCGTTCCAGCCGCTCGAATGCGGCCGCCACAATTTCCGCCAGCCCCTCGGTGGTTTTCAGCCCGGCAAGCTGGGACGGATGCAGCCAGTGGGCCTGGTCCAGTTCCTCATTGAGTCGCACCTCGCCGGACTGCCAGCGAGCGGCAAAGGACAGGACCACAAAATGCCGCGAGACGCGGTTGTTGCCGTCGCGCAGGATGATTTCCCGGAAGCCGGCCAGCGCCAGCGGCTCGATCTCGAGGCCGGTCTCCTCCCGCACCTCCCGCGTCACCGCTTCGGTCAGCGTTTCGCCGGTTTCCACCACCCCACCGGGCAGGGTGTAAACGCCGCTTCCCGGCATGCGCGCCCGCCGCACGATCAGCACCCGGCCGTCGCGGATGATGGCGGCGCTGGCGGCCAGAAAGGGACGGTCGGGATAAATACGCTGTTCGCTCACGGCGGGACTCACGTCTGCTGATGTGCGGGCACCCTAGATCATCGCGTGCCTCGCCGCATCGGCTGCAGGACAAAGATCAGTCGAATGTCAGCTTGCGCAGCCGGTCGGCGAGGGGCGCCACCGTCGACTGGAACGGCTTGCCCTTTTCGCGCAGGGCGACGATCTGCTTGCGTTGCTCAGCCCACATTTCATGCATCGCCTTTTTTTGCTCGGCGGTCATGTCGGACGCGGCGTCCACCTGCTTGCGCAGGTCCTCGAAGATGGTCTTGATCTCGGCGTCCGGAATGGTCGCGAAAAATCCCGTCATGGTTTCATCGACCGCGCGCTTCCAGGTCGCCTGGCTGAAACCGGCCTTGGCGATCAGCTTCTTGTCTTCGGCATCCTGCTCGAACCAGTCATTGGCGGCCTCACCGTCATAGGCGATCTGCACGTCGTCGGCCTTCAGCTCTTCCAGGATGCTGACCACCGCCTCCGCCTCGCGTGCCGTGAGGGCGAAGGCGCTGTCGATCCGCAACAGGCTCAGACCGGCCAGCAAGGCGGCGGCGAGACATCCGGCGATAAAAATCCTCTGGACGGAAACGGGCATTTCACATGGCTCCGGTGCATGGCAGGCGCCGCCGATGCGGCCCTGTGACCTCCAGCAAATCCGGCGTTGGCGGTCAATCTTGCCGGTTGGGGCGAGGTATGCGCAGCGGCGAGCGATTCGGACGAATCAGGCATAGTCCGTTGCAGTGACAAAATGGCGTCGGGAGTTGCGGGCATGTGCGGGCGGTATCTCATCATCACCAACCCCGATGAATTTCGCCGCCTGTTCGGCTATCCCGACCATCCGAATTTTCCCGCGCGCTACAACGTGGCGCCGACCCAGCCGGTGCCGGTCGTGCGCATGCAGAAGGGCCAGCGCCGCTTCGCACTGGTACGCTGGGGGCTGATGCCGCCCTGGGTGAAGGACCCGAAGAGTTTCACCCTGCTGATCAATGCGCGCGGGGAAAGCGCGCACGAGAAGCCCTCGTTCAAGAACGCGATGAAGCGGCGGCGCTGTCTCATTCCCGCCGACGGCTTCTACGAATGGAAGGGCGAGGGTGCGGCGAAGCGGCCATGGCTCGTGCGCCGCAAGGGCGGCGGGCCGCTCGCCTTTGCCGGCGTATGGGACACCTGGATCGGGCCGAATGGCGAGGAGATGGAAAGCTGCGCCATCGTGACGGTGGACGCCAGCCCGCTCTTGCAGCAGGTGCATCACCGCATGCCGGTGATGCTGACGCCGGAGACGTATGATGCCTGGCTCGATTGCGACAATGTGCGGGCAGAAGAAGCGCTGGCGGCGGTCAGCGTACTGCCGGACGAACAGCTTGAGACCTATCCGGTGTCGCCGGCGGTCAATCGCGTGGCGAATGACAGCCCGGATGTGATCGCGCCTTATACGGAGCCGGAAGATGTTGTCGCCGAAGCGCCGAAGCCGCGCGCGAAGAAAGAGCGCAAGGTGGACGAGCGGCAGGCGTCGTTGTTTTGGCTTGGTTCCGGCTCTCATCCGCCCTCATCCTGAGG
>JAEWCJ010000194.1 GCA_023390695.1 Pseudomonadota bacterium
ACACTAGCCGAACCGTTTTGCGGCGCAGGCGTTATCTCTCTCAGGACGAGGCCCTTTCACACCGGAGACCGTTCATGTCCCACGTCACCTACAGGATCGTGCAGCATGACAATGGCTGGGCTTACAAGGTCGGGGATGTATTCTCCGAATCCTTCCCCACGCATGCGGAGGCGCTGGCGGCGGCGCGCATCGCCGCGCAGGAGCAGCGCACGCCCGGCAACACGGAGATGATCGAGTGGGAGGACGAGGCCGGCAAGTGGCACACCGAGGTCGCGCCGGGGAGCGACCGGCCCGAGACCGACGTGGAGGACAGCCGCGATCGATGATGCCGGCGGGGCCTCGGCGTTCAGATTCCGGCTTTCGGCTGCGGATGAAAGCGCGTGAGCGCCAGCGCACCGAGCAGCACAAAGGCAATCAGGTTCGCGCTCTGCGCGATCAGGAACGGCGGCTCCGACTGCGTCGGCGCCAGCGGCTGCAGGAAGCCGACCTTCTGGAAGCTCTGCACGATGAAGACGAAGACGTTGAAATAAAGCCCGCTGAGCGCGGTGACGATATAGATGCTGCGCCAGCGCCCGGACAGCCGGAAGACATAGAGCGCGATCAGCGCGACCGCCAGCAATACCGACGACAGGATGCCGACGCCGAGCGCCGGGGTGAAAACGGTGACCGGAAACATGAAGCCCGTCACGTTGGTCAGGATGGTGGTGACGAGAAAGAACGCAGTCCATGCGGTCAGGCCCGCATTCGAAAACAATCCGCCCACCACGATGAAGCCTGCGAAAATCGCGACCATGCTGATGGCGACATGCAGCACGGTGAAAGACTCAGTCGACATCCCCAGGATCACGGCAATTTCCCCTCTTGCGCATCCCCGGCAAGACGATCCTTCCCCGCGCCGCGGCGCGCGTCAATGGCGATCAAGACAGGACGATGCAGACGCTCATCAGATCTCCACGCCCGGGGTGTTGCGGTCGGCGAAAGCAATCCGCACCTTGCCGCCGCAATAGCGGGTGATCAGTCGGGAGAGGTCGTGCGCGGCGGCGGCGACATCGCCCTCGCCATTCATCTGCACGGTGACGATCACATTGCGCGTCTGCGGCGTCACCAGCGAGCGCGCGTCCTGCCGCCAGTTCCAGCGCCGGCACAGCACGTTCCCGGCATCGGCATAGACGACCTCGCCGGTCTTGGGCGGATCGTTCGGGTCCGCGCCCGGCTCCGCCGCCATGTCGACGAAGCTGTCGCCCGCGCGCGCATAGCGGAAGGCGACGTCTCCCCTCACCCGGTCGAGATCGTCGGCGCCGATCGGCATCACATGCGCCAGCGAAATGGCGTTATAGGCATCGACGAAGGCATTGATCGCCGGCAGGCTGCGGCCGGCGAGAACGTTCTTCACCAGCCGTTCCACGGAGGAGCGATAGCTTGTGCGCTTGATGCCGAAATTGCGGTAGGCGCGCCGCCACACCGCGATGCCGGGAATTTCCGACAATTCCTTTCCGTCAAAGCGTGCACGGCATTGGGCTTCAGCATCCGCGATATAGGCGGCGAGAGCGGCCGGCCTTTCCGCTTCGATGCGCAGATCGAGCGCCGTCACTGCGGCAACGCGGAAATCGGGAAAATCAGCGGCGATGTCTGAAATATCCAAACGCATGCGCGGAGCCTGTAGCGCAGGCCCCGCCGCGAAGGCAATGCCGCTGCCCGCTTCAGCAATGCCGGCGCCTAATGCGCCAATCCGAGCCAGCGCGCGGCGGCCGACCGCATCGGCACGAACAGGCAGCGCGTGTTGGCGCCTTGATGCCGGACCCAATGCCGGTCGCTCTGATCGTAATCGCAGGCGCAACGATAGAACTTGCCGTCGGGCGACCAGTCGGTGCGCTTGCGGATTTGCCCGGTGGCGAGCACCTGCCACTCGTCATTCGGCAGCGGCCGCACCTCGCGCTCGGAGATCTCCCAGCAGCAATCATTGGTTACGCAGCATGTCGCCGGAATCCATGACAAAAGCCATGGATTGGAGTGATAGTCCCGCTCCAGGGCCACGCTTTCGATCGCCAGCATGGCAAGGGCTGCAATGGCGACGGCAGCCACGAGAGCAAGAGACACCCTACGCAACAGTCGCCGGCGCACCGGCGGTGCCTTACAGTTGGTCAGCGGATGTGACATGGCGTTTCTTTTCTTGGCCTGAGTGGACCCGGCACTTCAGCCCAAGCAAGCAGCGCGCCACCTGGACAGCGGCTGTTTCCGCCTTTGGTCCAAGGCGCCCTTCGCACCAGGCGGTCAGGGAGCCGCGCGCCGCCGCAAGACCGAAGTCCATCTTCCACAAGTGCGCATGCAGACGTTTGGTTCGGAGCATTCCTGTGCGAAAGCAGCCGGCGGCGCCTGCAACGGGGGCTAAAAACCGCCTAACATGCCGCCATGAAATGGCCCCGGGGACCTGCGGCGCTCGCCGCATTGCTCAGTTTCAACGGCGGGTTTGTCGATACCGCCGGCTTTCTCGGTCTGCAGGGCCTGTTCGTCGCTCATGTCACCGGCAATTTTGTGACGCTCGGCGCCGCCCTGGCCCTGGGAAGCCATGGCATTGTCGGCAAGATTCTGGCGCTGCCGGAATTCATTCTGGTTGTGGCGCTGGCGCGGTTTGCCGGCGCCGCCCTGCGGGCGCGCGATCTGCCCGTCCTGCGCATCCTGCTGATCGCCAAGGCTGTCTTGCTGTTCTGCTTCTTTGCGCTCGCCGCCGGCTTCGGGCCGTTTCCGGATCCCGACAGCCCGATGGCGCTGCTCACCAGCTTTGCCGGGATCGCGGCCATGGCGCTGCAGAACGCGATCCAGCGGGTGCATCTCGCCAGCCTGCCGCCCACGACGCTGATGACGGGCTCCACCACCCAGGCGACCATCGACGCCGTCGATCTCCTCAGCGGCACCGACGATGCGCATGCCGCGCAGATCCGCACCCGCTTCGGCCGCCTGTCGCTCAGCATTCTGTATTTTGCCGCCGGCTGCGCTGCCTCGGCGGTGCTGTACGTCTTTGTCGGTTTCTGGTCGCTGGCTGTGCCGGTCCTTGTCGGCGTTATCGCCACGATCATCCGTCTGGACGAGCACGGGAAATCCGGATGATGCCTAACTCACCGGAATGCAACTGGAGGACTCGCGCGGTGCAAAGGGAGCATTGAAACTCAACCTTGAATTGGCGCGCGCGTCATAGGCACCATACAGCGCTTTCAGGATCAGATCGGCGATGGCATTGAAATCCGGCGGGATTGCGACGTCCAGTTCCAGCGCATGATTGCCCTGCACATCTTCGTTCGAAAAACCAAGGCCGCGCAAGACCGCAAGGGCCTCGCGTGACAGCCAGAACGTCCGCGGTTCATCTTCTGCATCGAAGTAATAGCCGGATGCGGCCTCGCACAGCAGTTTCAAACGGTTGTCATAGAACATGCATTGGACATAACCATGCGGATGACCGACGACACTGATCGCAATAAACCGGTCGTAATGCGAACTCGGATCGCCGGCTTCGTAGATGCGCTCCAGGCGGTCGACCACCGCGCAGCGATAAGCGGCGAGGAATTGCCGGAAGCTGCCGCCGTCCTGTGCGCCAGCAAGCGCGCTGACCGACGCCAGGACAACCGCCGCAGCGGACAGGACGATAGCGCGTGCGAAATTGTAGAGCATTGCCGTACTCCGCTTGCTGCGCCTCGCTCACTTTCTGAACTTCTGCAATTCGCGCACGACATTCACCGCTTCGCTGGGCGTCAACAATCGCGCTTCCTCGCCGTCCAGCACGCAGCCTTCGGTGGCACGCGCATAGGCAGCGCCGGCCATGTAGGCGGAAATGCATTCATCGAGATTTCCGCCAAAACGAAACGCGAGCACATGCCGCCAGCGCCGGCCGAACTCGATATCGGCAAAGTCATCCATCATCCGAGCAGAGTCGAAGTGATCGCATTCGCACCCCGCTTGACGGCCGTCGAGCAGCATTGGCACGAAACCGCTCAGCGCCTCGAACGGCCTGTCATCCGCCAGACGCAGCGCAAAACCCTCGGCATCGATGGCGGCCTGCCAATCGGCAATGGACATCAATTGGCGGTCAGAAAATGCGAAGATTTCCATCGACATGCGCGTTCCACTCCACCGTTCTAACCATTAGAACAAAAAAGGAACAATTAGTCAATCAAAGAGAGCATAAGATAAAAAAGCAACCTTTGAGAGCAGGAACGCAATGTATGGCTTGGGCAGAGAGGGCC
>JAEWCJ010000205.1 GCA_023390695.1 Pseudomonadota bacterium
GTCCCGGCCATCCACGTCTTCGCTATTGAAGCTTAAGACGTGGATGCCCGCGACAAGCGCGGGCATGACACTATGTTTGTCAAACTCGTTCAAAAAACCGTACCGTCGCTAATCACGTTGAAGGGCGGCCCGCCGTCCGGCCGCTTTTCCTTCGCAATCCGGCGTCCTGCGGCCCATGTGCCGCCTTCCAGCAGCGCGCCGAGTGGAAATTTCTGCGGCGAAACTCCGAGCCGCTCGCGCACCAGCGGCGCGATGCAGTCGAGCAGTGCCACCGTCAGCGCGCGCCATTCCACAACAAGCTCGCAATCCACCGGCTGCGGCAGAGCCGCCTGTCCCGCATCGCGCAGGACGATCACGCCGGTATCGACGAACAATCCGCCATTGCGGTATTCCGCGAGGCCGGTCAAACCGTCGATCTCGCTCACGGCAATGCCGGCGTCGCGCAGCGGCTCGATCAGCGAGTAGGACAGCCACTGCGAAAGCTTGTGCAGCGGCACCAGTCCGTCGGTCGCGTCGTTGCGCCGGATCGCCGGATGCCGCCAGGTGTCGCCAAGCGAGACGCCGGCAAGCATCAGGCGCGACGGCCAGATCGGCGCAAGATGCACCAGCAGGGCGTGCAGAATCGCCGGCGCGGCAATGATCCTGTCTTCGGCCTGCATCGCCAGATGATCGAAAAGCCCGCCCGGCCGCGCGGTATCGCGTTTCGCAAACACTTTCGGGCTCACAAGCATTGCGCGTCCGAAACGCGCCAGCAGCTCTGCCCTGCCCTCGAGACCCGCCAGCGGATTCTGCGCCGTGGCCTGAAATCCCTTTGCAAGCGCGGCGCCGGTGAGACCGGCGAGCCGGTCCGCATCCACGCGCAGCGGACGGCGCGGATCGGACGAGAACAGGCCTTCCTCGAACATGCGCAGGCTGGCAAGCGCCAGCCCTTCCGAACGCCCGACGGTCAGCCCCGTTGCGGCGTCCCGATAACGCCATTGCGGCCCGGCACCGGCATCGAGCAGCACCGACACGATGGCGAGATCGAACGCCGCGCGTGCACGCGCCTGCGGATCCGGCCATGTCGCTGCCGTCTCGATCTGCGCCCAGATGTCGCGGCCGCCGAACACGAAATGCCGCCAGCGCGCATGCAGCGGCACCTTCAGGCCGGGATAGTTCTCGCCGATGACATCGGCCACGAACGCCGCCGCCGGAGCAAGCTTCGCCAGATCGATTTCGAAATTCGGCAGCCTGCCCGCCAGCCCGATCTCCAGCATCTCGGCGGCGCGCTCGCGCACCGCGGCCGAGGAGAGCAGCGTCTCCGCGGCTTGGCGCTCCGTTTCGGAGTTATGCGGCTGGGTGGGAATGGTCAGAACTCTTCCAGCTTGCGGCCGACAATGGCCTTGAGGTCTTCCTCGGTGGGCGCGCCTTGCGGCGTGTAATAACCGGCGGCTTTCTTGGCTTCGAGCTCGACCTGCGCATCCGGCGGAATCAGCTCCGGCGGGATCGGAACGCGCTCGACGATGTCGATGCCGGATTCGGCGATGGCGTCGTGCTTCATGTTCGACATCGACATGAAGCGGTCGATGCGGGTGATGCCGAGCCAATGCAGCACGTCCGGCATCAATTGCTGGAAGCGTGCATCCTGCACGCCGGCGACGCATTCGGTGCGCTCGAAATAGGTCGCTGCCTGGTCGCCGCCTTCCTGACGCTTGCGCGCATTGTAGACGAGGAACTTGGTCACTTCGCCGAGCGCACGGCCTTCCTTGCGGTTATAGACGATGAGCCCCGCGCCGCCCTTCTGCGCTTCCTTCACGCATTCGGCGAGGCCGTGAATGAGATAGGGCCGGCAGGTGCAGATGTCGGAGCCGAACACGTCGGAGCCGTTGCATTCGTCGTGCACGCGGCAGGCGAGCGTGCGCTTGGGATCGGCAATCGCCGCCGGATCGCCGAAGATGTACAGCGTGATGCCGCCGATCGGCGGCAGGAACACCGACAGGTCCGGCCGCGTCACCAGTTCCGGATACATGCCGCCGGTCTGCTCGAACAGGGTGCGGCGCAGCTTGTCCTCGCCGACGCCGAAACGCTCGGCGATGCCCGGCAGATACCAGACCGGATCGACCGCCGCTTTCGTCACCGCGATGTCGCCGCTCGCGCGCACGATCTCGCCGTCGGCATCGACAAGGCCGGCGCTGTCGAATTCCGGAATGGTCAGCCGCGCCCTGGTGACGGCGATGGTCGGGCGAATATCGAGGCCCTCCGCGATCTCCTGCCGGAAATCCTCGGCAACGCGATGCCCCCAGGGATCGAGCGACACGATGCGGTTCGGCTCCGACCATTGCGGGAACGGTCCGATATCGATCACCGGCGCAGTGTTGGTGAGATCGGGCCGCGCGATCGGATTCAGCGCGCCGGACGACACCGCGAGCGCGCGATACAGCGAATAGGAACCGCCATGCGCGCCGATGGCGTTGCGGTCGCCCGCCGATGTGACTGTGCCGATGACCGGTCCGCGTTCGCGCGCGGTCGCAGCGCCCCATGTGATCGGGAAACGCCCCGGCGTGCGGTGGCCGGGATGGGAGGTCAGCCGGATATGGCTGTCTCTGTTCGTGGACATGCAGATTGCCCCACAAAAGCAAAAAGCCCTCTCCGGCGGACCGAACGAGTGGCTTCAAAAACAGATACTGGCAATCCGGTTGCGCTTTTGCAAGAGGGGGGTACGTGCAAGAGGGGACGACGCGGCAAAATGACGATCCGGCGTCCTGTCGTCTGCGCCTCCGGTCCACGCACGCGCATTGCGCGGGGCGGACACTGCACGACAGATTATTGAAACGAGCCGTCGGAGGGCGGGGCGCTCAGCCGCCCGCGACATCCTCGATCACGCTGACATGCGCCGCCACCACGCGCCAGCCTTCCGGAAAGCGGATCCAGGTCTGCATCTGGCGGCCGACCTTGTTCGGCGCGCTGTCGCGGTAGAACAGGGTCGAGGCGACGGCGCAATCGCGCCCGTAAGCGGTGATCACCGTCTTCGCCAGTCTGCGCATCAGGCCGGCCGGCGACCGCCCGGCCCGGAACGCCTTGATCTCGGCATAGCCGTAAAGATTTTCCGTGCCGCCATAGCGGACGGTGCGCGCGTCGTCGCGGAACAAGGCATCCAGCGTTTCGACATCGTTCGACACCAAAGCCTGCTCATAACGCCGGAAGGCCTCGGTCACCTCGGCGACCACATCCGGCAGATCGATTTCAGTCGTGTCCACGTCACATCCTCGTCCGGGCGACGGAGCGCCGCAGCGTGGCGCCCGGTCGCCGCGAGCATCCGCAGCGCGGAAGCGCGACCGCTCCCCCGAACCGGTCAGCAATTGTAGTAATAGATATACGAACAGGTTTGCGGCGGCGTCCCCTTGTTCACAATCGCATTGAGCTGATCGATATTGTCGATGCGCCCCATCGCCTGCGGGTTCTGCGGATCGCCCTGGAAGAACCAGCCATACAGCGGAAACGCGACATTGCCGAAGGCATGCACGATGGTGCCGTCGTTCGGCAGCGGACCCTCGATCTTACCGCCGGCATGAACGATATAGGCCGTGCCCGGCTTGGTGAGCGCGACGACCTGTCCGCCCGGCACTCTCAGTTGCGCCGAGCCTTCGACCAGAATGAAGACCGCCTTGCCGTTCTGCACCAGATAATCGACCACGGTGCCGCGCACGCCGAGCGTCGCCACCGGCGTTTTGATGGTGTAGTGGCGCGGGTCCTGCGCACCGGAGACGAAGCGGAACGCGCCCTTCACCGAATTGAGCACGACTTCGCCCGAACCGCGATTGGGATTGTAGACGAACTTGTCGAGCGTTAGCTCCGCCTGCGGGCCAATGCTCAGGCTCGTCTTGTCGAGAAAGAGAAGCTGCGCGGTCGAGTCGGCGCCGGTGCGCACACGCTCGTTGGTGAAGACATCGCTGCCCACCGACAGCGCGCGGCTGTTGGATCCCTGCACCTGATTTTTGACCGCGGCGGCGACGCCGATCTTCGACGCGGCGGCGGGAGCGGACAGCGCCAGCCCGCCCGCGATGCCGGCTGCGACAATCAATGCATATCGAGGAAGGTACATAAATACGGCCATTTGCCCGCCCGCCACCAGAAATCGCGCGACTATATCGTTTTGCTGCGTATTAGTCAGTGCGCAAAAGTCACAGGTTCAACCTTCGCGAGAATTTCTTATGGCCCTTGGCACGCGCTTCCGCTAAATCTGCGTGCGGTGGAAGACGTTGCAATGGTTGTAGGGCACAGGCGTGAAGACACACCAAATGATGCGGACCGTCCGCACCATGCTGGCATCCCTGTGCGCGACAACGGCGATCTGTCTTTCCGCCGCGGCCGCGCACGCTGCGGGCTCCACGCCCGCGCTGGATAGCCTCTATCAGCAGGTCCTGAAACGTCCGTCCGATCCGGACCTGAACATCCGCTTTGCGCAGCTCGCGGAAGACAGCGGCCAATTGCGCTGGGCGCTGTCCGCTTACGAACGCGTGCTGCTGGCCGATCCCAACAATCCCGAAGCCCAGCGCGGCCTGCAGCGCATTCGCCGCGCGCTGCAGCCGAATGTCACGCTGGTGACCGTCTCGCTCGGCACCGCCTACGAATCCAACCCGACCTATTATCTGCCCGGCAAGGGCGAGATGCAGTTCCTGGGCTCGGTCGATCTGCGCGACGAGCGCAACATCAACGGCACGCGCTGGCGCACCTCGGCGCTCGCCGCCGGGCAGATTCACGCGCGCGAGAGCGAACTGAATTACGGCATTGCCGGTCTCGACGTCGGTCCGATCCTCGACCTGACGCCGGCGCTTTCCGTGCATCCCAGCATCGGCGGCTCGATCGCCACGTTCGACAAGCATTACTATTACAGCGAGGCCGCAATCGGCGCGCTATTCGAGGGCAATCTGGAAGGGGCCTATCGCGCGCTGCAATTGCGCCTTGCCTATCGCGCGCACGGCGACTTCTTCCCCTCCGGTGAGGGCTTCCATGCGGAAGCACGCGGCCGCTTCGCCTTCCCGAAGGCGTTCGGCGACGGCAGCGTGCTGCTGTTCTCGCCGTGGCTGCGCTGGAGCGACATCAACGGCACCGCGCTCACCAATATCCTGACCGAAATCCAGCCCGGCGCCTACATGGAATACGGCGGCAAGATCGAGGGCTACAAGACGGTGGCGCCCTGGCTCATTGTCGGCGCCAATCTCGCCGTCAGCTATCGCGACTATCGCAAGGATTTCGTCGGCGCGAGCGCCACCAAGCGCAACGACACGACATGGTCGCCCGGCGCGACCATCCTGTTCCCGAACCTGTTCGCGGCGCAGACCGACCTGCGTTTCGACTACCGCTATCTGTCCAACCACTCGAACGATCCAACCAAGGAATTCGACGATCACATCGTCTCGGCGACCTTCGTGAAGCGTTTCGATCCGACGCTGTGGGGGTTGGCAGCGCCGGTGAAATAATCGGCAGCGCCTGTGAGATGACCGGCGCAGCACGGTTGCTAACGAGCGGCAATCGCTCACTTCACTCCGTCATCCTGAGG
>JAEWCJ010000213.1 GCA_023390695.1 Pseudomonadota bacterium
GAATTCCCGCTGGCGCTGCCGCAGGCGCGCACGCGCGCCGGTGCCGCGCAGACCACAAAGAATGTGTCCGATCATCCTTGGGCCGGCGCCGACGTCGTGATGACGCTGGTGGCGCGCGATGAGGGCGGCAACGAAGGCCGCTCCGAGCCGTTCGAACTGCAATTGCCGCAGCGCACGTTCACCAAGCCGCTGGCGCGCGCGCTGATCGAGCAGCGGCGCGTTCTGGCGCTCGACGCCGACGCCAAGCCGCAGGTGATGACCGCGCTCGATGCGCTGACCATCGCGCCGGACGTGTTCAAGATTGAAAGCGGCGTCTATCTCGGCCTGCGGTCCATTTACTGGCAGCTCAACCGCGCGCGCAGTGACGATGCGCTGCGCGATGTCGTGGCGCGGCTCTGGGACATGGCGGTGACGCTTGAAGACGGCAATGTCTCCGACGCCGAAGCCGCCCTGCGCAATGCGCAGGAGGCGCTGCGCGACGCGCTGGAGCGCGGCGCCAGCGACGAGGAGATCAAGAAGCTGACCGACGATCTGCGCGCCGCGCTCGACAAGTTCCTGCAGGCGCTGGCGGAAGAGATGCGGAAGAATCCGCAGCAATTGTCGCGGCAGATGGATCCGAACGCCCGCAATCTGCGGCCGCAGGATCTCAAGAGCATGATCGACCGGCTCGAGGACATGGCGCGCTCCGGCGCGAAAGACGCGGCGCGCCGCCTGCTCGACCAGTTGCAGTCGATGCTGGAAAATCTGCAGATGGCGCGTCCCGGCCAGCAGCAGGACGGCGACGACGGCGACGACATGATGTCGGCGCTCGACGACCTTGGCAACATGATCCGCGAGCAGCAGCAATTGCGCGACCGCACCTTCCGCCAGGGGCAGGACCAGCGGCGCGAACGCCAGCGCGGCCAGCAGGGACAACAGGGGCAGCAAGGCCAGCAGAATTTCGGCGAGTTGCGGCAGAACCAGCAGGCCCTGCGCGAGCAATTGCAGAAGCTGCTGGAGCAATTGCGCCAGCGCGGTCTCGGACAACCCAATCAGGACGGCGAACAGGGCGACGGCGGCATGCAGCAGCTCGGCCGCGCCGGCGAGGCCATGGGTGAGGCGGAAGGCTCGCTCGGCGATGGCCAGGCCGACGGCGCCGTGGATGCGCAGGGCCGGGCGCTCGAAGCCTTGCGCCGCGGCGCCCAGGGCATGGCGCAGTCGATGCAGCAGCAACAGGGCATGGGGCCCGGTCCCGGGCAGCCGGGCAGCCGCCAGCAGCAGCGGGCGGGGCAGGACACCGATCCGCTGGGCCGGCAGACCCGCGGTTACAACGATGACCTCACGGTGAAGGTGCCGGGCGAGATCGACGTGCAGCGCGCGCGCCGCATCCTGGAGGAGTTGCGCCGCCGCTTCTCCGATCCGGCCCGTCCGCAGATCGAACTCGATTATATCGAGCGGCTGCTCAGGGATTTTTGAGAAGCCGCCTGGCTGTGCCTTCAACGGAGTCGTCATGCCCGGCCTTGTGCCGGGCATCCACGTCTTAAGAAGGTGCAAGTACCAAAGACGTGGATGGCCGGGACAAGCCCGGCCATGACGAGTGAACCGGCAACTCCGAAAATAATTCTACGCCGCGTCACAAACCCGCCTACTCAATCGTCATCAGGGCATCACCACCTCTGACGATGGAGAAAGACGATGAGCGACAGAACCCTCGCCGTCCGCTACGAGCAGGAAGTCCCGGACGTTCTGCAGGCCCTGCAAAATGTCCACAAGACGATCGACAGCCACGGCTTCGACCGGGCCATCTATCATCTCGTTCTGCTGCGCGCCTCGCAGATCAACCATTGCGCGCATTGTGTGAAGATGCATGTGCTCGAGGCGCGCGAAGATGGCGAGACAAACGACCGGCTCGACCGGGTCATCGTCTGGCAGCATGTGTCGGACTTCAGCGAGCGTGAACGCGCCGCATTGGCCTGGACGGAAGCCCTCACCGGCCTCGACCACAGAACCGATTACGCTCCCCTGCGGGCACAGTTGCGCCGGCATTTCAGCGACAAGGAGATCGCGGTGCTGACCGCCATCGTCGCCATGATCAACATGTGGAACAGGCTGGGTGTCTCGAGGCACTGACATGCGCCATCGCAGCGATATCGATGCATTCGAGGAGAGCCGTCCGGTTCTCCTCGGTCTCGCTTACCGCATTCTCGGCTCGCGCGCCGATGCCGAGGATGCGGTGCAGGACACGTTCATCAAGTGGCAGGCGGCCGACAAGGCGGAGATCGCGACGCCAGCCGCCTGGCTGACGACGGCCTGCACGCGCCGCTGCATCGACCTGCTGCGGGCGGCGCATCGCGCGCGCGTGGATTATGTCGGCCCGTGGCTGCCGGAACCGGTGCATACGCCGGCGGAGGAAATGCCGGCTGAGAAAGCGGCGCTGACCTCGTCTCTCACGACCGCCTTCCTGCTGCTGCTGGAGCGGCTGACGCCGAAGGAGCGGGCCGCCTATCTGCTGCACGAGATCTTCGAGATCGACTATGCAGACATCGCGCGAACGCTCGACATGCAGGAAAGCGCTTGCCGCAAGCTTGTGTCACGCGCCCGCGCCAATATCGATCAGGCCAGGGTGCGACACGTCACGCCGCGGGACCGCCAGAACCAATTGCTGGCCGCGTTCGAAGCCGCCATCATCAGCGGCCATACCGAGCCCTTCGCCGCGCTTCTGTCCGACGAGATCGAGCTGGCCGCGGACGGCGGCGGCAAGGTGCCGGCGGCGCTGGAGGTGCTGCGCGGCAAGGCGCGTGTGCTCGGCTTCGTGATGCAGGTCCTGCACAGGAACTGGAACGGCTTTGACTGGACCGTGACGGATATCAATGGCGCCAGGGGCGTCATGGTGCGCAAGGACGGCGTCACCATCGCGTCCGTGAGCTTCGCCTATGACGAGAGCGGCAGCGCCACCGGCATCTACATCATGCGCAATCCCGACAAGCTCGCGGCACTGAGCGAGGCATCGCCGTCGATCGTGTGAGGTGTTGCCTTGCGCGGTCAGTGCACCGGCCGGACGGCCAGCGCCTCGTTCACCGCGCCGCAGATGGCGGCCAGCGTGAACGGCTTGGTGATCACGTCATGGATCAGCAGATTGAGGCCATGCGCGCGTTCGCGCTGGTCGGCATATCCGGTCATCAGCAGGATGGTCAGGCCGGGATAGTCGCGGCCAGCGGTCAGCGCCAGCGCGATGCCGTCCATGATGGGCATGCGGATGTCGGTCAGCAGCAGGTCGAATTTGCCGTTCTCGCGCACCAGCCAATCGAGGGCGGCGGCGCCGTCGCTGCTCGCGACGACGTCATGCCCCGCCTGTTTCAGGGCGCGCGCCACCAGGCTGCGCAGCGAATCTTCGTCTTCTGCGAGGAGAATGCGGGCCATGTCCGGATCTCAGCGAAAGCCGGAGATCGCATCGCGACGGTTAAAAAAGCGTATACTGACGTTGTGGCCTTCCGCCGGCGGCGAGGCCAGCCGCGAGCGGAAGGGCAGGCTTTCGCCGGATGCCAGCAAGCTGCGGCTCGGCATCATCGACCATGTGTAGATTTCCTTGCCGCTCTGGTCGTGGATGGCGAAGCGCAGGCGCGGCACGTCGGCAACGGCGGTGGTTGCGGTGATTTTGCCCTCGACCACCAGCACCGGGATCCCGTCCTGCACGGTGCGCGTGACCCGGATATTCTCGAAATCCAGTCCGCGCAGGTTCACCGGCATGCCGAACAGGGCATAGAACGAGGCGGTCTGCGGCGCGTACCGGACCACCTGGTGGCGGGCGGCAAACAGCACCAGGACGATTCCGCCGAGCGCCACGATGATCGTCGGCAGCCCCGGCATCCGCAGTTTCTGCTTCAGCTTGTACCAGATCGCGCCGCGCAGCCGCTGCGCCTCGCGGCGGGCGGCGAGGCTTTCGATGTCCTCGCCGGGCAAGGGCGTGGCCTGGCGCAGGTCGGCGCTGGCATCCTCGATCGGCGGCACGATCGAGAGGGACTCGCTGACATGCGCGGCATCGTCCGCAAGGAGCGGGCTGGCGTCGGCGGACAAATGGTCCTGCGCGCCGAACACGATGTCGCTGTCCTCCCGGGAGGGCGGTTCGCTTCCAATGTTGCCTCCGAAGGCGGGGAAGTCATCCTGCCGGTCGGCGGCAAAGTCCGCGAAGGCCGGCGGTTCGACCGGTTCCTGGCCGGCCGCGAACAGGGCGGAGGCCGTGTCCGCGGAATCTTCCAGCGCCGGCTCGACCGGGGAGGCAAACCAGATCGTATGGCAGTTCGCGCATCGCACTGAACGCCCATCCAGGCCGAGCGAGGCCGGGGTGACCTGGTAGGAGGCCGCACATTGGGGACAAACGATCAGCATCATCACTACGCTACTGCGATCCGACCGGGGCAGCGTAGCAGCCGACCCTTAATGGATCGGAAACCATGCCCGCGGAATTTCACACGCTGGTTCCGGGCTATGGCCGTCGCGGCGCAATCCTGTAAAAGTCACAGAGATAGGTGAAAAACTGCGAATCGGTCGAAACCGTGCAGGAGAGCGGAGCGGGGCGTGGTC
>JAEWCJ010000249.1 GCA_023390695.1 Pseudomonadota bacterium
GTCGCCCCCCCTAAAGCGGGGACCAATACCCACGGCTCTGCAATATGGACCCCCGCTTTCGCGGGGGCGACCAAAAGAGAGGGCAGGACGACGGGAAAAGGTCCCTCACGACCATCAGACTTGCGCGCCGCCGCTCGCCTGCTAGTAGACGCGCCATGACCAAGCCCGAACGCGATTATTCCGAGACCCTGTTCCTGCCGCAGACCGGTTTCCCCATGCGGGCCGGCCTGCCCGAGCGCGAGCCGCTGCTGCTGGCGCGCTGGGAGAAGCAAAAGCTGTATCAGCGCCTGCGCGAGACCGCCAAGGGCCGCACGAAATTCGTGCTGCATGACGGGCCGCCTTACGCCAACGGCAACATCCATATCGGGCACGCGCTCAACAAGATCCTCAAGGACGTGGTGACGCGCAGCCAGCAGATGCTCGGCTTCGATTCCAATTACGTGCCGGGCTGGGACTGCCACGGTCTGCCGATCGAATGGAAGATCGAGGAAGAGTATCGCGCCAAGGGCAAGAACAAGGACGCGGTGCCGATCAACGAATTCCGGCGCGAATGCCGCGCCTTCGCCCAGAAATGGATCGACATCCAGCGCGAGGAATTCAAGCGCCTCGGCGTCACCGGCGACTGGGACAATTACTATTCGACCATGAGCTTCCCGGCGGAGGCGCAGATCGCGCGCGAGCTGATGAAGTTCGCGCAGAACGGCACGCTCTATCGCGGCTCCAAGCCGGTGATGTGGTCGGTGGTCGAGAAGACCGCGCTCGCCGAAGCCGAGGTCGAATACGAGGACTACACCTCGGACATGGTCTGGGTGAAATTCCCGGTCGCGCAAGTCCTGCTCGACGCCGCCACGCCCGCCGACGACATCGCCGCCGCCGTAATGGCGGTGCAATCGGCGTCGGTCGTGATCTGGACGACCACGCCATGGACGCTGCCGGGCAACCGCGCCATCAGCTTCTCGTCGAAGATCTCCTATGGCCTGTATCGCGTCACCGAAGCGCCCGCCGACAACTGGGCCAAGGTCGACGACCTGCTGATTCTGGCGGACAGCCTTGCCGAGGCCGTGTTCAAGCAGGCGAAGGTGACGGCGTACGAGAGAATGGCGCCGGTGCCGTCCGACGTGCTCGCCGCCATGGAATGCCGGCATCCGCTGCGCGGTCTGAGCGGCGGCTACGAATTCCGGGTGCCGCTGCTCGACGGCGATCATGTCACCGACGACACCGGTACCGGCTTCGTGCACACCGCGCCCGGCCACGGACGCGAGGACTTCGACATCTGGATGGCGAATGCGCGGGCGCTGGAAGCGCGCGGGATCTCCTCCGCGATTCCCTACACCGTGGACGAGAACGGCGCCTTCACCGAGCAGGCGCCGGGCTTCACCGGCAAGCGCGTGCTCAACGACAAGGGCGAGAAGGGCGACGCCAACGAGGCCGTCATCAAGGCGCTGGCCGAGGCCGGCAACATCATCGCGCGCGGCCGCCTGAAGCATCAATATCCGCATTCCTGGCGCTCGAAGAAGCCGGTGATCTATCGCAACACGCCGCAATGGTTCATCGCGATGGACAAGGCGTTCTCCCTTCCCGTCATTCCGGGGCCGGCCGAAGGCGCGAATCCGGAGCCTGCGTCCCGGAATGACCAGCAGACATTGCGCGAGCGCGCACTGGAGGCAATTGCCGAAACGCGCTGGGTGCCGGCGGCGGGCGAGAACCGCATCACCGGCATGATCGAGAGCCGCCCCGACTGGGTGATCTCGCGCCAGCGCGCCTGGGGCGTGCCGATCACGGTTTTCGTGAAGGAGAAAAGCGACGGCACCGTCGACATCCTGAAGGACGAGATCGTCAACAACCGCATCGCGGCGGCCTTCGCGCAGGAAGGCGCCGACGCCTGGTACGCGGAGGGCGCGACGCAACGCTTCCTGCGCGAGCGCGCAGTGGAAGGCTGGAAGAAGGTCGACGACATTCTTGATGTCTGGTTCGATTCCGGCTCGACGCATGCTTTCGTGCTGGACGATCCGGTGCATTTCCCCGGCCTCGCCGGCATCCGCCGCAGGCAGGACGGCGGCGACGACACCGTCATGTATCTGGAAGGCTCCGACCAGCATCGCGGCTGGTTCCATTCCTCGCTGCTGGAAAGCTGCGGCACCCGCGGCGGCGCGCCCTATGACGTCGTGCTGACGCACGGCTTCGCGCTCGACGAGAACGGCCGCAAGATGTCGAAATCGCTCGGCAATGTGGTCGCGCCGCAGGACGTGATGAAGCAGGCGGGCGCCGACATCCTGCGGATGTGGGTCTGCGCCACCGACTATGCCGACGATCTGCGCATCGGACCGGAAATCCTGAAGACCAATGTCGAGACCTACCGCAAGCTGCGCAACACCTTGCGCTGGATGCTCGGCAATCTCGCGCATTTCCACGAGGAAGACCGCGTCGGCTTCGAGAAGATGCCGGAGCTGGAGCGGCTGATGCTGCACCGTCTCGCCGAACTCGACGCAGCTGTGCGGCAGGCTTACGCCGATTTCGACTTCAAGCGCATCTTCGCGTTGCTCAATGCGTTCATGACCTCGGACCTGTCGGCCTTCTATTTCGACATCCGCAAGGACACGCTCTATTGCGATCCGATCTCCTCGCAGAAGCGCAAATCGGCGCTGACGGTGATCGACCATCTGTTCCGCTGCACGGTGACGTGGCTGGCGCCGATGCTCTGCTTCACCGCGGAGGAATGCTGGCTGTCGCGCTATGGCGATTCCGCGCCGTCGGTGCATCTGCAGCTCTTCCCCGACGTGCCGGCGTCATGGCGGGACGACAAACTGGCGGAGAAGTGGCGCAAGATCCGCAACGTGCGGCGCGTGGTGACCGGCGCGCGCGAGCGCGGGCGCCCGCACAAGCGCCTAGGCGCGGAGCAG
>JAEWCJ010000260.1 GCA_023390695.1 Pseudomonadota bacterium
CCCGGATTGCAGGCCTGTCGAGATGGAGCGGACGGTTTGCCGACTCCACGCAAGGCGCCGGCAAGTCCCGGTTAGGCTTAATGCGTAAATTCATCGGGTTTGACCCGGTTCTGGTCAATATCCACGCAAATATGAGCTGTTATGAGGCTTCAAGGCGCGGCCTATGGCGCGCCCAACGGAAATATCGCCGAAATGCCACGTGAACCCGACCTTCCGATGACGACCGCCGAGGACAGCGCCGCGCTGCGCGCCGATCTGTTCCGCGAATCCCCGGTCGAGGCCTGGAGACAGGCGGGGCTGCGCTTTGCCTGGGCGCTCAAGCATTACCATGTCGCGCTGCTGCCTTTCGCGGCGGCCTGGCTGGGCGACCGGCTGGCGCCGCAGACCGGGCTGCCCGATCCGGACCGGACCGGAAGCGACGGAGAACGCGCCGGCTTCGTCCACGACCTCTCGGTTCCCACGCTGGTCAAAGCCTATGAACGCGGCCTCTACACGTCCGACCATTACGGCCCGCTGACCTGGAGCTCGCCGGCGGAGCGCTGCGTGCTGTTCTTCGACGAGATACACATCTCCAAACGCCTGCGCCGCCTGATGCGGCAAGACAAATACACCGTCACCTTCGACCGTGCCTTCGAACAGGTGATCACGGCCTGCGCCGGACGGCGCGAAGGCCGCTGGCACCTGACCTGGATCACGCCGCGCATCATGAACGCCTATTCGGCGTTGTTCGATGCCGGCCATGTGCATTCCTTCGAAGTCTGGAACGAGGCCGGAAAACTCGTCGGCGGCGGATATGGCGTTGCGCTCGGCGGCGTGTTCTTCACCGAGTCGCAATTCTCGCATGAGGACAACACCTCGAAACTCGGCTTCACGGTGCTGAACTGGCACCTCGCCAAGTGGAGCTACGTTCTCAACGACGGCAAAAAGCCGACGCCCACGATTCTCGGCATGGGTTTCCGCAATATTCCGCGCAGCGAATTCCTGCATCATATCGCAGGCAGCGCAAACGGCGGCAAAAGCGGACGCTGGCAGGTCGAAGCGAACGTGAAGCAGATCGCCGACTGGCAGTCCCCGGCAAAACTGGCGGCCGCAGAATAGCCCGTTTAGTTTTTCCGCCGCAGCACCGACACGAAGAAGCCGTCGGTGTCGGTACGGCGCGGCGTCAGCAGCAGACCCTCGTCCGACATCAGCACCGCGCGCCTGAACAGCATCGCGCGCTCGCCGAGCGCATTCGTCACGTCGGAGGGCGCGACCACCGCAAAACCCGGATGCCGGGCCATGAAGGCGCGGATCTGTTCGCCGTTCTCTGCATCCAGCACCGAGCATGTGACGTAGACGATGCGCCCGCCCGGCTTGAGCAGCGACACCGCACGATCGAGCACGGCGGCCTGTTCCTTGCGGCGGATGTCGAGCGCGCCCGGCCGCAGCCGCCATTTCGCATCCGGATTGCGCCGCCAGGAGCCGGTGCCGGTGCAAGGCGCGTCGATCAGGACGAGATCGGCGCTGCCGTCGAGACCGGCGAGCGCGTCCACATCCTTGCGCGGCGTCAGCACCTGCGCATTGCGCACGCCGGCGCGCTCGATCCGCGCATGAATCGGCGCCAGTCGGCGCTTGTCGTTGTCGGTCGCGAAAATCTGCCCCTTGTTCTGCATCATCGCCGCCAGCGCGAGCGTCTTGCCGCCGCCGCCGGCGCACAGATCGATCACCTGCTCACCGGGCCTGGCTGCGCTGAGCAAGGCGGCGAGCTGCGAGCCTTCGTCCTGGATTTCGATCCATCCCTTGAGGAAAGCGGGATCCGCCTGCAGCGCCGGATTCCTGGCATCGGGCGCGACGACGATCCGCACGCCGTACGGCGACCAGCGCGCCGGCGCCGCCTTGTATTCGGCCAGTTCCGGCAGAACCTGGTCGCGCTCCGCTTTCAGCGTGTTGACGCGCAGATCGAGCGGCGCGCGGCTGGCAAGCGCCGCCCCCTCCTCCGCCCGCTCCTCGCCGAACGCATGTGCAAAATGCGGATCGAGCCAGGCGGGGTAATCGCCGGCCACATGCGCGGGCGCGGCCGACAAATCCGCCGATGCCTGACGCGCACGCTCGGTTTCCGACAGCGGCGTCGGCGCGAACCGCGAACCGTCGAACAATGCCGCGATGGTGTCGGCGCCGAGCTTGCGCTCCAGATACAGCATGCCGAGCATGATGGCGCGCGGCGTCTCCTCGCCCATCACATAGGCCTCCGAGGCGCGCCGGCGCAGCGCGTCATAAACAAGCCCCGCAATCGCCGCGCGGTCGGACGACCCGGCAAAACGGTGCGACAGGCCCCAGTCCTTCAGGGCATCCGGCGCGGGCCGGCGGCGGTCTGCGATATCTGCGAGAACTTCAATGGCGGCTGAGATACGCGCGGAAGGAGTCATGGAACCGTCAAGGCCAGGGAAGAGTGAGAATGCGGACGATATAGATCACCCACATGACGAATAATGTGGCGCAGCCAACCGCGAAGGCGATGCCGCGCAAGGGAACGTAATTGCTGGTGACGTGGATATAGGCCTGGACGGCGCGCGACAGCACGAAGATCCACGCCATCACCACGAACAGCAGATCGGCCTGTTTGGTGAACAGCGCCAGAATCGTCAGCACATAGAAGAGGACCGGCAATTCAAACTGGTTGGCGAAGGAATAGCCGGCCTGCATCGTTTCCTTCGGCCAGTTCGGCTCGCGCAGCGCGATATCCTCCCAGCGGGTTTTCCGCTGGGCGAGCGCCTTGCGGCGGAGGATGGCCAGATAGAAGCCGAGAAAGAAGGTCAAAAGAACCTGCACGAATAGCGGCAGCAGGATCATCTGGACGGACATGTCGTGCTCCTCGGCGGGACTCTTCCGGGAACAACCGGATAGTCGTTAAATGGTGCCGGTGCAAATGGCGGAGCCTTGAACCCGATGCAGGACCGGACAGACCAAGAGCAGATGCAATCGTCCCGCCACCGGTCTTCATGATCTACCTCCTTGCCCTTCTCGCCGGCCTTCTGGGCACGGTACCCGGCGCATTACTCGGCCTGTTGCTGGGCGGGCTTCTTGTCCCGATCCTCGGCATATCCAGCTTCGAGGGCGGATCGGGCTATTTCGTCGTCTCCATTGCGCTCGCGGGCGCATTGCTGGGCTTTGTCGCCGGAATTGCGCTGACGCTGCTCCTCCAGGGCGGATTCCGGGGCTTCGGGGCCGTCAGCGGACGCCTGGCGCTGGTGCTGGGGGCGGCCGCCGCACTGATCTTTGCCGGCATCCAGATCCGCCTCACCACCCAGGAAAACTTCCGGGGCGGCAGCCCGCAAATGCATTTCGAGATCCGCCTGCCTGCCGGCATGGCTGCACCACAGCGCCAGCAGATTTCTTTCGAGATGCAGGCCGGCTCGCAATATTCAGGCGGCTTTCTCAATGACAGCTGGCTGCGGCAGGACGGCGAGCGGGCGGTTCTGAGCGGACACGTGCCGCTTTACACCCGCACCTCGCAGCGCTTTTTCGTCGTCCGATTGCCCGACCGGCCGAAGCTGCTTTTCGTCGTCGGCCTCGCGGCCACGCCGAAAGTCTCCGACCA
Organism: Pseudomonadota bacterium; assembly: GCA_023390695.1. Next base: position 3,578 of record JAEWCJ010000260.1, read on the forward strand.
GTTCGGCGCCTGGCAGCGCGTGAATTACATCGATGACGGCAATCCGGACAGCCAGCCGCGGCCGCCGAACAACGACGAGGCTTTCGACATTCGCGTCAAGGTGCCGGAGTGGCGGCACTGATCGGCCGCCGTCCCTTCGACCGATTGCGTCACACCCGTGTCGGATAATTCGGGCTCTCGCGCGTGATGGTCACGTCGTGGACGTGGCTTTCGCGCAGGCCCG
>JAEWCJ010000269.1 GCA_023390695.1 Pseudomonadota bacterium
GGATCGATGCCGGCCGCCGCGCCTGGCTGCGTGCGGCCTCTGCCGCCGGCGCCGGCGTCATCATGTGCGGGATCGCGCTGCTTTTTGTGTGGCTGGCCTGGCCGCTGTCGCGCTGGTTCGGCGCGGCAGCCGATCTGAACGCGCCTTTGCGCCTGCTCGTTCCAGCCCTGGCCAATGCGGTCGTTCTCATCGGCGCCTATCTGGCCGCCGCCTCATTGGCCTGGGGCATGGCCGACGCCGCGATGGACCAGCCGCGCGATCTTCCGGCTTTCGATCCGCCGGCGACTGCGGAGCCGAACGGGCGCAAATGGCGCGTCGTGCATTTGTCGGACCTGCATATTGTCGGCGAGCGCTACGGCTTCCGCATCGAATGCGGCCGGGCGGGCCCGCGCGGCAATGACCGGCTCGCGCGGCTGCTCGCCCGGCTCGATGCCATTCACACGCAAGCGCCGCTCGACCTCGTGCTCATCACCGGCGACATCACCGATGCCGGGCGCTCGACCGAGTGGGCGGAATTCCTGCGCGCGCTTGACAAATATCCGGCGCTGGCACAACGCACGCTGCTGCTGCCCGGCAATCACGACGTCAACATTGTCGATCGTGCCAACCCGGCTCGTCTGGATCTGCCCGGCAGCCCGGGCAAGCGTCTGCGGCAGATGCGGGCGCTCTCGGCCATGGCGGCCATGCAGGGCGACAAGGTCCGTGTCGTCGATCTCGCGGCGCGGCGGATGAGCTCCACCCTTTCGGATGCGTTGAGTCCGCACCGGGAAGCCATTGCGACATTCGCCGATACCGGCACGCTGCGGCTTTCGCACCGGCTGGAAAAAATCTGGGCGGAGGTGTTTCCGATGGTGCTGCCGCCGGACAGCGATGACGGTCTCGGCGTCCTCCTGCTCAACTCCAACGCGGAGACGCATTTTTCCTTTACCAATGCGCTTGGCATGGTCTCCGCCGAGCAGGCTCTCGCCATCGTGGCCGCCACCCGCCAATATCCGCGCGCGCGCTGGATCGTCGCGCTGCATCATCATCTGATCGAATATCCCAAGCCGGCCAAGGCGTTCTCGGAGCGGATCGGCACCGCGCTGATCAACGGCACCTGGTTCGTGCGCCAGCTCCAGTCGCTGGGGGAAAGGGTGGTGGTGATGCACGGGCATCGTCACATCGACTGGATCGGCCATTGCGGCAATGTCCGCATCGTCTCCGCGCCGTCGCCGGTCATGGAGGCGACCGACGATCTGCCGACCTGCTTCTACATCCACACGCTCGCCGCCGCCGCCGATGGCCGGCTCTGCTTGCTGTCGCCGGAACGGGTCGAGATTGCGGGGGAGGCGGATCGCTGAGCGGACCGGCTAGGCCGCTTCCGTCGCCGGAATCTGGTCGGGCGCGCCGAACAGGTCGGACACCCAGCGGCTGGACGGATGTTCGGCGCAGAAGGTGAGGATGGCGATGGCGATCGGAACGCCGATAAAGGCGCCGAAAAAGCCCCACAGATAGGCCCAGAAAAACACCGAAAACAGCACCACAAAGGGGGAAATGGCCAGCGCGCTTCCGGAGATGCGCGGTTCGATATAGCTGCCGATCACGAACTGGATGATGCTCAGGCAGACAAAAACCAGCAGCGCCGCCTGCCAGGACTCGAATTGCCCCAGCGCGTAAAGGGTCGGAAACATGGTGGCGACGAACGGCCCGATGAAGGGGATGTAGTTGAGCGCAAACGCGATCACGCCCCATTCGGTGGCAAGCTGCAGCCCCGAGGCGGCCGCCAGCGCCCAGACCATGACGCCGGTGGCGAGACTCATCGCCGTCCGGATCAGCATGTAGCTGCGGAATTTCGCGGCGATCTTCGTGCTGCCGTGGAGCAGGATGCGTGCGGCTTCCCGGCCTTTCATCGCCTGCAGCTTGCGCCTGATGCCGTCGACCTCCAGCAGCCCGAGGATCACATACACGACCACCACCAGCCAGAAGGTGACGGTGGTGTTGAGGCGCATGGTGACCCCCTGCATGGTGCGGATCACCCAGCCCATGTTGAAATGCTCGGCCCATAAACCCGCGACCACGATGCCGTGGCCTTCCAGCCAGCCGGTCACCTGCTCATAGAAGGTCTGGAAACGCCCGGCCTCGGCGATCAGCGCACGCCCGACGCTGCCGAAGCTCCAGGACAGCAGCGAGGCAAAGATCAGGAAAACCGCGATGCTGGCGCTGATCACGATGGCCAAAGCCAGCAACTGCGGCAGATACGTCTGCAACCGGCTCTGCATCGGCCACACGACTGCGATAATGAAGAGCGCACAGAAAACCGGAGCAATCACGGAGCTGGCGACACTGAACGCCGCCATCACCGCGATCGCGGCAATGGCGCCCAGTGTCGTGCGAATCCAGCGATCTGCAGCCATGGTCCGAATCCCGCTTGGCAAGCCCGATCATAATGGCGTCCCCGCTCTCTGTCGCAAGGAATGCGGTGGAGCAGCGCCAGGCCGTGCCGGCTGGTGGACGCAGCGGCTTTAGCTCAAATTGTCGGCGCGCATGACGGGTTTGTGAGCGGGGCCGGCATATCCTCGGCTGGGCAGACGCTTGGGATGTCCCTAGACTTCTGGCTTTCATAACCAGGGAGTGAACCGATGGTCGCAATCGATCGCCGTGCTCTGCTCAGGGATGTCCTGCCTGGCGCTATCGTCGTCGCCGCCGGAATTACGACTGTGGGCGTCAGTCTCTTGCCGAAAGCCGCAGAGGCGATGCCGTTGGCGACCGACAAGACGAATGCTTTGAAGATTGGAGACCGTGCCGAGAAAGCTCAGGTCGTTGTGGTGCCGCCGCGCCGCCGCCGCCGTGGCCGTCGCTGGGTCTGCTGGTGGCATCGTGGGCGCCGCGTGTGCGGCTGGCGTTAGCGGCAACTGGAATTGATCGCATCAATCTGACCGCGCAGGGCGCCATGATCGCCGTCATGGCGTCGCCGGTCCTGACTTGCATGCGTCACCGGCGGTGCAGCGCGCGCAGGCCCTCGCGATAGGTCGGATAGGCGAGCCGTATGCCAAGCGCCTGTTTCATGCGGGTGTTGCGCGCGCGCTTGCTCTCGGCATAGAAGCTGCGCGCCATCGGCGACATGCTGTCCTTGATATCGTCGAAGGGGATTTCGGGCGGCGGCTCCACGCCGAGCAGGCCGGCGGCGTAGGTGATGAGATCCTGCGCGGGAGCCGGCTCGTCGTCGCAGATATTGAAGAGGCCGCCGGCGCGCCGGGCATAAGCGGCGTCGATCGCCTGCGCGATGTCGTCGACATGGATGCGGTTGAAGACCTGCCCCGGCTTGGCGATGCGCCTGGCCTCGCCGCGCGCGAGGGTGGCCAGCGCGTTGCGGCCGGGGCCGTAAATGCCGGGCAGGCGGAAGATCGCGACCGGCAAGCCGGTCCGCTGGCCGAAGGCCTGCCATTCCTGCTCGGCCTGCAGGCGCTCCTGGCTGCGCGGCGATATGGGATTGGCCGGTGTCGTTTCGTCCACCCAGCCGCCGGCGTGGTCGCCATAGACGCCGATGGTGGAGAGATAGACGACCGTCCGTAATCGCGGAGCCTTCTGCAATGCGGCGGAATAATGCCGCAGGGCAGGATCGCCGTCCGCATCCGGCGGGATCGAGACAATCAGCAACGCGGCATCGGCCAGCGCCGAAGCCAGTGCGACTTCGGCCTGCGGGTCATGAAAAAGGAAGGGCTCGACCGCGCAGCCGCCAAGGCCGTCCCGGCGCAGACGATCGGCTTTCTCCGTGCTGCGCACCGTTCCGGCAATGCGATCAAACTGCGCGCCATAGGCAGCGATATAGGCATTCGCCGTATAGCTGAACCCGAAGCAGATCAGCGTGCTCATGAAACCTTTTGCGGCGGTCGCCAGTCCGGCGCGGTGAGGCGGCGCTTGCCGTCGGGAGTCAGCCGCGTGCCGGGACTGTCGAGATTATGCTTGTCCCAGAGCTGGCAGGTCACGGTCTTGTGCTTCTGGTCGAGCCCTTCGCAGTAATTGGTGAACTCGCACATGCGCACGCTGTCGCCGAGACCGAGCCTGATCTTGCGGAACCAGTCGGGATCGGCGAGTGATTGCCGCGCCGCGCCGACGATGTCGCAGACGCCGTCGGCCAGTTGTTTCTCGGCCATCTCGAAATTGTGGATGCCGCCAGCGCAGACGACGGGCGTCTCAAGTCCGGCATCGCGGATCGCCGTGCGGATCGCGGCGGTCGGATCGGCATTGCGGCCGAACGGACCGCGCTCGTCGGAGATAAATTGCGGCATGCATTCATAGCCGCTCGGCCCCGTATAGGGATAGGCGGCTGAGCCGACGCCGGGCTGCTTGGCATCGTCGAATTTGCCGCCGCGCGAGGTGGAAATGAAATCCATGCCGGCCTTGGCGAAGGCGACCCCGAACGGGACGGTGTCGTCGGTCGCGTTGCCGCCATCGATGCATTCTTCCGCGAGATAGCGGCAGCCCACCGCATAGTCGTGCCCGACGCGTTCGCGCACCGCCGCGAAGACCTCGAGCGGCAGCCGCATCCGCTTCTCGCGCGCACCGCCATAGCCGTCCTCGCGCGTGTTGGTGCGGGAGAGGAAGGAGGCCATCGTATAGGCGTGCGCATAATGCAGCTCGACGCCGTCAAAACCCGCTTCACGCGCGCGCGCAGCCGCGTCCGCGAACAGGCCGGGCAGCACCTGCGGCAGGTTGCGGATGTGCGGCAGATGCATGTCGGTGACACGCTCGCGATAGCCGAATTGCAGCGCCTCGTATTCCGTCGGCGTCAGCGTTTGCAGCAACTGTTCGTCGTTCAGTGCCGCCAGCGCCTTGCGCACATCGGTCTCGCTCATCGCCGGGTCGTCGAAGGCCTGACGGTGCCGATCGGTGATCTCCAGAAAACGCTCGAAGAATTTCGCGCGATCCGGTCTGCGTCGAATGGACAGGAAATCGATGAGCTGGATGAATAGCCGCGTCTCGCCCTCGCTCGCCTCACGCACGGCATCGGTCAGCTTGCGCAGGCCCTCGAGATAGCGGTCATGCCCGATCCGCATCAGCGGGCCGCTCGGGATGTCGCGGATGCCGGTGGCCTCCACGACAATCGCGCCGGGGCGTCCGCGCGCAAACCGCGCGTACCATTCGATCACCGCATCGGTGACGAAGCCGTCCTCGGTGGCGCGCCAGGGCACCATCGCCGGAATCCATGTGCGCTGCAAAAGGGTGAGCGGGCCGAGCTCGACCTTGGAGAACAGACGCGATGTCTCCGCTTCCTCACGCGAGGGCATGCGGCCGGCTTTGGGCTCAAAGCGGATGCGTTGCGGAGGACGCCACATACGGACTCTCGAAATATAGTTTAAGCTTAAAGTTTCCCGGAGGGGGCGTCAACCGCCCGCGGCGTGCGCGCCGGCGGTTGTCATATGTACCGTCTGCACGATAGCTTTGGTTTCATGCTCGACCCTTCCGCCTACACCGATTCCTTCGCACGCGATCATCTCCCTCCGGCCGATCTCTGGCCGGCATTGCGCAATGCGGATCCGGCGGCCGTCGCGTATCCGAAACATTTCAATGCGGCAGCGGAATTGCTGGACGCGGCTGTCGCGAAAGGGTGGGGTGCGCGGCCCGCGATCCGCACGCCGGAAACCGTCCTCAGTTATGCCGAATTGCTGGATCGCGCCAACCGGATCGCGGCGGTGCTGGTGAACGATCTGGGCCTGGCGCCGGGCAACCGCGTGCTGCTGCGCTCGGCCAACAATCCGATGCTGGCGGCGGCGTGGCTCGGGGTGCTGAAGGCCGGCGGCATCGTCGTCGCCACCATGCCGCTGCTGCGCACGCGGGAATTGGCCTACATCCAGAAGAAGGCGGATGTGCAATTCGCCATCTGCGATGCGCGGCTGACGGATGAATGGCGCGGCGTGACGGATGCAGCTGCGCAGGTGCGCACGCTTTATTTCAACGGCGATGCCGACGGCAGCCTCGAAACACGCATGGCCGCGCAAAGCGGCACGTTCGAGAACGTCATCGTCTCGCATCACGATGTCGGCCTGATCGCCTTCACCTCCGGCACGACGGGCTCGGCCAAGGCGACGATGCATTTCCATCGCGACATTCTCGCGATCTCGGACTGCTTTCCGCGCTTCCTGCAGATCGAGCCTGACGATGTGTTCGTGGGCAGCGCGCCCTTCGCATTCACCTTCGGCCTCGGCGCGATGCTGCTCTTTCCGCTGCGGCACGGCGCCTCGGCGGTGCTGCTGGAGCAGGCGACACCGGACGCCCTGCTGGGCGCGATCCGGCAACATCGCGTCACCCGGCTGTTCACCGTCCCGACGCTGTATCGCGCCATGGCCACGCAAGTGCCGGGCCACGACGTCTCAAGCCTGAAGACCTGCATTTCCTCCGGCGAGCATCTGCCGCCGTCGGTGTTCGAGGGATGGAGGGCGGCGACCGGCCTGACGCTGCGCAACAGCATCGGTTCGACCGAGATGCTGCACGCCTTTCTGGCGATGCCGGACGGAGAGGTGAGACCGCAGGCGGTCGGCAAGCCGTTGCCCGGCTATGAAGCGGCCGTGGTGGATGACGACATGAATCCCTTGCCGCCGAACACGGTGGGGCGTCTCGCCGTGCGCGGGCCGACCGGCTGCCGCTATCTCGACGATGCCGAGCGGCAGAAGATCTATGTCAGGGATGGATGGAATCTGACCGGCGATGCCTTCCTCGTCGATGACGAGGGCTATTTCTGTTACCACGCGCGCTCCGACGACATGATCGTCAGTTCCGGCTACAACATCTCCGGTGCCGAGATCGAGGAGGTGCTGCTCAACCATCCCGAGGTGAGGGAATGCGCGGTGGTCGGTCTGCCGGACGCGCAGCGCGGGCAGATCGTCACCGCTTTCATCGTCCTGAAGGACGAACGGGCGGCCGGCGAGAGCCTGACCAAGGGCCTGCAGGATTTCGTCAAATCGGCGATCGCGCCTTACAAATATCCGCGCGCCATCCGCTATCTCTCAGCTCTGCCGAAGACGGATTCCGGCAAGATCCAGCGGCATGTGCTGCGCAACGGCGGGATATGAGTCCAGAAGGCTCTTGATCAGATCGCCGGCGGACGGCTCGACAATGCCGCTGCCCTGCAACGCGCCGGCGACCAGCCAGGCGAACAGAAGCAGCCCGAGAAACATCACGAAGAACAGCGTGAACAATATCATCGACACGCGCTTGGCCAGCAGCGAGACATTGGCGAAGCCGAGCGCGCCGGCAACCAGCGACAGGACAAGAAACAGAATCGCCCATTTCAACATGCGTGCGAACCTCGTGCTTTTGTCACGGCCGGGCATAGCCCGTCGAAGACGGGCGTAAACGCCCTGATGTCCGGCCATCCACGTCTTTGATTTGCTTCAAGACGTGGATGCCCGCGACAAGTGCGGGCATGACGTTGAATAACTAATACTTCAGGCAGAAATCAGTTTCCGGGGCGTGCAACGTCGCTGAGCGAGAAGCCGGCGATCTTCTTGTAGTTCTCCGACAGCGCGCGCAATTCGTCCTGGGTGATGTATCGGTCGAGGTCGTCAAAGGGCCGGTCGCCGACCAGTTCTTCCACCTTGATGTTGATGAAGTCCGGCGGGAATTCCCGGTTGGTGCGCACCACCTTGGCGGTTGGGGCGAGCCGTGCCGCTTCATAGGCCTTCAGCGCGTCGCGCGGATCGTCATGCGTCTTCAGGCAGTCGGCCAGCGTGCGGGCGTCGATGGCGGCCTGCGCCGAGCCGTTGGAGCCTCGCGGATACATCGGATGCGCGGCGTCGCCGGCGAAGGTCACGCGCCCGAAGGTCCAGCGCTCGACCGGGTCCTTGTCCACCATCGGATATTCCAGGATCTGGTCGGCATTGCGGATCATCTCCGCGACATCCAGCCAGTCGAAGCGCCAGTCCTTGTAGATATGGAAGAAGTCCTCGAGGCTGCCCGGCTTGTTCCAGTCATTCTTGGCGACGTTGTCGGACTTGATCTCGGCCATCCAGTTGATGAGCTGGTTGCCGTCGTCATCCACGTTGTCGATGATCGGATAGATCACGATCTTGCCGGTGAGGATCGAGCCGACGCGCATATAGCTGCGGCCGGTGAGGATCGGCTTTCTGCGCGTCACCCCGCGCCAGGTGTTGATGCCGGCAAAGGCGACCTGTTCGTCCGGATAGAAGGCCTTGCGGATGGTGGAATTCACGCCGTCGCAGGCGACCGCGACGCTGGCGCGGACAGGTGCGAGCTGGCGGCCGGACGAGGTCTCCCGGAAGGAGAGGGTGACGCCGTCGTCGTCCTGCTCGAAACCGGCGCAATCGCGGTCGGTGACGATGCGCTCCGGTCCGAGCTCCTGCAGCGCTTTCCGGTACAGGATCAGGTGCAGCCGGCCGCGATGGATGCCGACTTCCGGATATTGATAGCCGGCGAACTTGCCGCGCGGCTCCTTGTAGATGAGCTGGCCGAAGCGGTTGAAGAAACAGCTTTCGACATTCTCGATGCCGGCCTTGAACAGATCCTCGCCGACGCCGAGCGCGGTGAATTCGCGCATCGCATGCGGCAGGATGGTGATGCCGACGCCCAGCTCCTTCACCTCCGGCGCGCGCTCATAGACGGTGCAATGCAAGCCGAGGCGGTGCAGGTTGAGCGCCAGCGCCAGCCCGCAAATGCCGCCGCCGATAATTGCGATGTCGTTCGTCGTCGTCACATTTCAAATCCGCAATACGGACTGAGCTGCACCGCCAGATCGAGCAGGGTCTCGTCGGCGCCGGGCCAGCCGATGAAGGATAACCCGACCGGGCAGCCGGAGACCATGCCCACGGGGATCGTCACCTGCGGCAGGCCGCTGAGCCCGGCGATGCAGGTCAGCCGCATGATGCGGGTGCGCACCGAGTCCAGTTCCGCGTTGGTGGCGGTGATGCGCGGGGCGATGCTCGGCGCGGTCGGCAAGGCCAGCACCGTGCCCGGTCGCGCCAGGCTGAAGATCTGCTCGCGGGCCTGCTGTCGCACCGTCTTGGCCTGCGCGACCTCCTGATCCGAGATGGCCGAGGCCGCCTGCATGCGTTCGCGGATGCCCTCGCCAAGGTTCGGCTTGGTGCGGGTGACGAAGTCGCCATACACGGTCCAGATCTCCCGGGCCTGGATGACGCGGAAGGCCTCGCGCCAGGGATCGAAACCGTCCGCCGCGATGCGGCCATGCGTCGGCTTCGGCAGTGCCGTCGCCATGGCGGCCAGCGCCGCGGTCAGCAACTCCCCGACCTCGGGGTCGGCTTCGGCAAAGGCATCGTCCAGCGCCACCAGCCGGGCGATCTCCGCGTCTTGCCGCGCGCCCTGCAGCAGCACGTCTCCGACCTTGCGGAAGACTCCGGGACCATTCGCAAACCATCCGGCGGCATCGAAGGACGGCGCCATCGACATGGCGCCCGAAACGTCGACGCGGTCGAGCGTGGTGCGGATCCCGTAGACGCCGCAGAATGCGGCGGGGATGCGCACCGATCCGCCGGTGTCGCTGCCAAGCGCGAAGTCGCAGGCACCCGACGCTGCCGCCGAGGCCGAGCCGCTGGATGAGCCGCCGGGAATCCGGCCGGGCGCGCGCGCGTTGACGGGCGTGCCGTAATGCGCGTTGACGCCGGCGACGCTGTAGAAGAACTCGTCGCAGATCGTCTTGCCGGTCACCGTCGCGCCGGCATCGAGCAGCCGCTGTACGGCGGCCGCGGTTTTCGCCGCCGGCTGTTGCGCCGCGAGCCAGTCCGGATTGCCGCCGCCGGTGCACTCGCCGGCAATGTCGAACATGTCCTTGATGGCTGCGGTCAGTCCGGCCAGCGGTCCCGACGTCGCGCCGGCGATCGGCCGCTTGAGATCGTGCGGAACGAAGGCCGAGCGGCCGTGAGCCTTTTGCGATGCCGTTGTCACTTTTTCTGCGCCAGATACCAATCGAGAATCTGTTCGCCGTTCCACGAGACGACACCCGGCTTGCCGAGAATTTCGGCGAAGGTGCGTTCGACATGCGCGATGCGGTGCGGCACGCCCGACAGATAGGGGTGGCAGGCGATCGCCATGATCTTCGGGCGTTCGGCGGATTCCTCGTACAGGCAGTTGAAGTGATCCATGGCGCGGACATACATCATGTCGGACGGCTGGTGCTGCAGTCCCATCATGACGATGTCGTGGATTTCGAAATTGTAGGGCAGCGCGACGACCGGCTTGTGCGTCGTCTTCAGCGTCACCGGCTCGTCGTCGAGCACCCAGTCGCCGATATATTCGACGCCGGCCTCGCTGAGATAATCGAGCGTGTCGAAGGTCTGGGTCAGGCCGGGCCCGAACCATCCGCGCGGCCGCCGGCCCCAGAATTTCTCGATCCGGTCCATCGCCTTGATGATGCTTCCGCGCTGGTCGTCGAGCTTGTGCATCGGCATTTGCTCGAAGCCATGCGCATTGAGCTCCCAGCCGGCATCGACGCAGGCCTGCACCACCTGCGGATAGGTATCGCAGACGCGGGCATTCATGGTCACCGTCGGCGTAGCGCCGACGCGTTCCAGCATCTTCTTCATCCGCCAGAAGCCGACGCGCATGCCGTATTCATGCCAGCTCCAGTTCGGGTGGTCGGGCAGCATCGGCTGTCCCTGCGGTGGCGAAATCACCATGCGCGCCATCGGCCGCGAGATGTCCCAGTCCTCCAGCGCCAGGACCGGCCAAACCACCAGCCGAACCCCGTCCGGGAATTTCAGCAATGGGCGATTCTCGATCGGTGAAAATTCAATGCGCTCGCGTGGCTGCATGCCCCGTCTCCTCCTTGCAGTCTTCTGTGATGGGCTGGATTCGATGGCGGCCGCGGTCAGGCGGCGGTGTTCAGTTTGTCACCGGCTTGGCTGCGGTACCAGTCATGGATTTGCGCACCGCTCATGAACGTGACGCCGGGGCGTTTCAGAGAACGGTAAAGCCGCTCCAGATGCACGAAGCGGTGCGGCTGGCCGGAAATATAGGCGTGCAGCGGAATCGCCATGATCTTCGCGCGCGTCTCGCCCTCCTTGTAGAGCTGCTCGAACTGGTCGATGCCGCGCTCGTAGAAGTGTTTCCCCTCGTGGTGCTGCAGCGCCATGATGGTGATGTCGTTCATGTCGAAGGTATAGGGCACGGTCACCATCGGTCCGTGGATCGTCTTCACGATCGACGGCTCGTCGTCGTGCACGAAGTCGCCGGTATATTTGATGCCGGCGGCGGCCAGATGATCCATCGTCTCCAGCGTCTGCGTCATGCCAGGCGCGAGCCAGCCGACGGGGCGCTCGCCGGTGATGCCCTCGATCACATCGAGCGTGCGGCGGATCGCCGCCGGCTGGTCCTCAACCTTGTGCATCGGCATCTGCTCATAGCCGTGCGGCAGGAATTCCCAGCCTGCCTCCTTGATCGCCTGCGCGATGCGCGGATAGTCCTCCAGCATCTTGCCGTTCACCGCCGCCGAGCAGGTGACGCCGAGCTCCTTGAACAGCTCGAAGAAGCGCCAGACGCCGACCCGCATCCCGTATTCGTGCCAGCCCCAGTTGGGCATGTCGGGCAGCAGCGGCTGCCCCATCGGCGGCGTCAGCACCTGGCGCGGCATGGCGCGGCTGATGTCCCAGGTCTCCAGATTCACGATGGTCCACACCGCCACCCGGGCGCCGTCCGGTAATTTCAGCGGCGGCCGGTCGACAATGGCGGAATATTCGCAGCGCTCGCGCGGCAGCATCGGAGAGGACATCTCGGACCACACTTTTCGTTCAGGAGACCGCCGGACTTTGGCAGGTTCGCACCGGGTCGTTCAAGCGCCGTGAGCGACTACCGCATGGGCGGGCATGCAGCCATGCGTCGCCGGTATTGCGCGGGCGAAACGCCGAACTTCGCCTTGAGCGCCCTGGAGAAGCAGGAAAGCTTGTTGAACCCCCAGCCGAAGGCGATTTGCCAGATGGTGAAATTGGCCTGGCAGGGATCGTCGAGACCGCGCCGGCGGGACTGCGGGCGGCTCTTCAGCACCCATTGCCCGAAGGTGGCGCCGGATCGGGCAGCCGTATCCGTCATGCCCGGTCTAGTGC
>JAEWCJ010000271.1 GCA_023390695.1 Pseudomonadota bacterium
GCCAAGAAGAAGGCGACGAAGCCGGCGACGGCCGCGGCCACCTGCGTGGCACCGAAATATACCACCACCGCCTGCGCCAATAATTTCTGCCGGATGGCTTGGTGCGGGCTGGACGGGAAATGGTATCCGTCCCTGTTGGCGTGCTGGCAACCGGGCTGCCCTAAGGCCTGATCCGGCTCAGACGGCGCCCGTCGCTTGAAAATCCGGTTCCCGCTCTGGTGCGGGAGCTGGATCTTATTGTTTCATTGCCGTTTCTCGCCGTTGAATCGACGCCTTGCGTTGACTTCCGGCGTCTTGCCCCCTAGTTTCCGCGCAAATTTTCGATCCTGTGCCGCCCCGGGCGGCGTCCCGAGGTTGCCATGAAAGTCCGTAACTCTTTGAAATCTCTGCGTTCTCGCCACCGGGACAACCGTCTCGTGCGGCGCAAGGGCCGGATCTTCGTGATCAACAAGACCCAGAAGCGCTTCAAGGCGCGCCAGGGCTGAGCCCTTTCGCGGGTTTGCCGGCTCCCGTCGCGGAGCTTTGATGACCTCCCGTCTTGCCGTCGTGGTGTGTGGGTCTAGACTGGCCCACATGGCATGGCGATTCCGCGTTTCAGCTCTGGTGGCGCTTGGCGCCGCCTGTCTTTGCATGGCCGCTCCGGCTCTCGCCCAGCAGGGCGGCTTCGTCGACACGCCCGACAAGGTGCCGCGGCTGTCGCGCGCCGATCGGCTGAACAATCTCGATTTCCTGTTCGGCGCGCTCAAGGCTGCGCCGGACGCGACGGCAGCCAAGGCGATCGAGGACCGCATCTGGGCGGTCTGGATCGTGTCGCCGAGCGACACCGCCAATCTGTTGATGACCCGCGTCAAAACCGCGGTTGAAACAAAGGATCTCGCTCTGGCGGTGCAGTTGCTGGATGCGATCATCGCCATCAGGCCGGATTATGTGGAGGCTTGGAACCGGCGGGCGACGATCAATTACATGCGCAAGGATTTCGAGCGCTCGCTTGCCGACATCCGTCAGATCCTGGCGCGTGAGCCGCGGCACTTTGGTGCTCTGGCGGGGCTGGGACTGATCATGCAGGAACTTGGCGACGACAAGCGCGCGCTGGAAATCTACCGTCGCGCGCTGGCGGTGCATCCGCATCTGCCGCGCATTCCCGATCTCATCAAATCATTGACCGAGAAGGTGGAAGGCCGCGACATCTGAGGAGTTGCCGCCATCCCCGGAGTGAGGCGAAGAACATCCGGGGATGGGGCGTCGGCAACGCAAGCGATGCCGACTCGACTGGCCTTATTTCGCCCGCAGCCCCATGCGTTCCAGCCGCGGCAGAACTTCGTCGCAGAAGAACGGAAGTTCGTCGTTGTAATTGATGAACGACAGGCCGACGCCACGCAGTCCGGCCTTGCTCAGATTGGCGAGATCCTCCGCCACCTGATCCGGATCGCCAATGAGCGGCAGGCCGCCCATGCCGTTGGCCTGGTGTTTGCGGCGCTGCTCGAATTCCGCGTCACCGACCGACTCGCGGGTGATCTTGCGCTTGGCCAGGATCGCATCCACTGCCGACCAATCGGCATTGTCGATGATGCAGTGGCGATAATAATCCTCCGCCTCGGCTTTGGTCTTGCGGCAGGTCACGACGCCAACGGTGTAGACGTCGATGTCGCGCTCATATTGCCTGGCTTCGGTCTTCACCTCTTCGACATGCGTGCTGAGCGCGTCGAGCGAATCTTTCTGCGCGCTGGTGAAGAAGGCATCGCAATTGCGCAGTGCGAAGGCGCGTCCGACCGGGGAGGCGCCGGCATTCATCAGCATCGGACGCGAGCCGCCATACGGCTTCGGCTTGGAGCGCACCGCGGACAGCTTGATATATTTGCCGTCGAAGGCGAAATCCTCGGCGTCCGACCACATCGTCTTGATGGCGTCGACCCATTCCTGGCCGTATTCGTAGCGCGCTTCATGGTCGCGCTGCTTGACGCCGAACATGTCGAACTCGTCCTCGTTCCAGCCGACCACGACATTCACGCCGAAGCGGCCTTCGCCGATGTGATCGGCGGTAACGAATTCCTTGGCGGCAATGACGGGGTGGAACAGCGGTGCGTGGATGGTGCCGAAGACGTTGATTCGCTTGGTCGAGGCGAGCAGGCCGGAAGCCCAGGTGATCGTCTCCAGCGTTGCGCCCTGATAGTCGGTGTCGCCGCCATAGCCCTTCCAGCGCGCCACGGGCAGCAGAAAATCGATGCCGGCGTCGTCCGACAACTTTGCCAGTTTCAGATTGTCCGCCCAGCCGCCGGACCAGCGCTCGGGCACCATGGTGACCGCGCGGCCGGAAGAGCAATTGGCTCCAAACAGGCCGATCTTCAGCTCGTTCTTGTTCTTCATCGCTGTGCGATCGCGCATCGAAAGGGTCGGCGACAAGGTGGAACTCCATTGTTTTCTGACGGATCCGGACTGATCGCCGGAGGCCGCTGCTGCGGTGACCGCCGGCTGGCGGTCCCTGTTTCCTCCAAATTTTCCAAGGGTTGCCGGGTTGTCTTGCGCCGGAAAATGTGTGAAAAACTTCCCTATTGGAAACTGGTTGCTTAATAAGAAAAACATAGAACCGGCTATCAGGTCAATCGTTCACGGGTGGGACCCCGCATGTCGCGCAACAACGCCACGAATGCTGGCGTGCAGTCGATTGAAGTCGGAATGGTGTGGCTGCGCGCATTGGCGGCCAGCGACGGACCGATGAAGTTGACTGATCTGGCGAACGCGAGCGGCATGTCGACGAGCCGGGCGCATAAATATCTCGCCAGTTTCATCCGCTGCGGCCTTGTGCGGCAGAGCGGGTCGGCGGGCCGTTACGGCATCGGTCCGCTCGCAGCTGAACTCGGCTTTGCCGCCTTGCGCAATATGGATGTCGCCGAACTTGCACAGGACGTGCTCGATGGTCTGCGCGATCAGTTGCAGACCGTCACCTCGCTGACAGTGTGGGCCAATCGTGGTCCGACCATCATCCGGCGTTCGGTGCACGAACAATCGGTATCGCTGGTGGTGCAGCTTGGCGTGGTCATGCCGATGCTGACCTCTGCCAATGGCCGTGTATTTTCCGCCTATCTCGGGTGCGATGAGACAATGGCCCTAATCGAGGCCGAACTGGCCGATCCGGCCGGACGTGCGGCGCGTGCGGGGCTGCGCACGCTGCGCGATGTCGAAGCGCTGACGCAGCAGATCCGCGCGCAAGGTTTTGCCACCGCGAGTAGCACCATGCATCACGGTATTGTCGGTGCGAGCGCGCCGGTCTTCGATCACACTGGGAAGATTGCCGCTGCGCTGACCTTGGTAGGCCTCGATGGCGTCCTGAATCTGAGTGCCGACGGCCAACCGGTCCAGGCCCTGCGCAAGGCCGCCGCTGAATTGTCGGCCCAGATGGGTGGCCGTGCCGCGGAAAAAGCAACGGAGAATCCAGACAACCGTGTGCCGCCGTCAGACACCCTGGCGGGCGACACCAAGAACAAGCCCCAAAAACGCCGGACCGATGCTCGTGCAGGGAGAAAGCCTTGAACCGTACTTTCAATATCGTGGGCTTCAGCGGCAACACGCAGCGCCCGTCAAAGACCCGCCTATTGGTGGAGACCGTCATTGCGCGGATTGCCGCGCATCATTCCTCGACGGACATTCACTCCGAGGTTTTCGATCTCACGGACGCGATGCCGGACCTCACGCGGGCGACCGGCGCCGGTAAACTGCCTGCAAAGCTGGATGTCCTGATCGAGCGCATCGCGAGCGCCGATGCGCTGGTGGTCGGATCGCCGGTCTACAAGGGCTCCTATACCGGACTGTTCAAGCATTTCTTCGACCTGATCGATCCTTTGCGGCTTGCCGGCTTGCCGGTGGTGCTGACAGCGACGGGCGGCGGCGACCGTCATGCGCTGATGGTCGAGCATCAAATGCGTCCGCTATTCGGATTCTTCAGCGCGCACACAATCGCGACTTCCATTTACGCATCCGATTCTGATTTCTCCGAGGGCCGCGTTCGTTCGGAGGCGCTGGGGAAACGCATCGATGCCGCCGCGCAAGATCTGTCGGTCTGGCTGACGCGTGCTGATCCTGGTGAGGGGCTGCACCGCGCGCTTCACCGCGCATGATCCCATCCCCCCACACGCGCCTCCTGAAAATCGTGAGAGTTTGACATGGTGACAACAGCAGCGATCGCGCCGCGCTATGGGACCCGGGCGCGGCTTGGCATGCTGCTTCCCTCCGGCAATGCGGCGGCGGAAGCGCAGTTCAACGCCATGCTTCCGGCTGGCGTCAGTTTGCATACGACACGGCTCAAGCTGACCGGCAGCAGCGATGAAGAACTGCTGGCCATGACCGAGCGGGTGGATGAGGCGTCATCTTTGCTTGCGGACGCCTGCGTCGATCTGATCCTGTTCCATTGCACGGCAGTGACGACCTGGAGCGTCGAGATGGACCGGACACTGCCGGCCCGTATCACCGCCGCCACCAACGTGCCTGCAACCGCAACGTCGCGCGCTTTGCTGGCGGCGTTCAAGGCACTGAACGTCCGCAAGGTCGTGATGGTGACGCCCTATATCGAAGCGACCAACAAGCGCGAGACCGCCTTTTTGGAAGCGTATCAGATCAATGTACTGAAGGATGTCGGGCTCGGGATTTCGCAAGCCAAGGACATGATTTCGGTCGAGCCGGGTGAGTGGTACCGCCTTGTCCGTGCCAACGCCCATGCCGAAGCCGACGCGTATTTCATCAGTTGCACCGCGGTGCGTTCGCTCGAAGTTATCGAAGACCTGGAGCGCGATCTGGGACGCCCCGTCGTGACGAGCAACCAGGTGGCGGTCTGGCATTCGCTGCGCAGCATGGGATTGCAGGATCGGCTGTCCGGGTTCGGCCGGCTATTCGACTTGCCGTAACGCTTTTGGATTTGCGCAAGGAGGATCATCGCAAGAGACAGGGGAATGAACGCCGCGTGCGGGAATTCCCACAACGAGATCAAGACGTCCGGATGCCGCAAGGACATTCCCGCGCCTCCGACCGATTGATGGGCTAGGTCTAATATCAATTCTTTCCGCGATTGCTGGGAAATCGGGAACGAAACAAGGGAGGTTATCGTATGAGAGTGTTCCACGGCACTTTGGCCGCGTTGCTCACCGCATGCATCTGGGTGGGCGGATTGTTCGTCGCAGCGCCGGCCGCGGCGCAAGACTGGCCGCAGCGACCCGTGCGCTTCATCCTGCCGTTTGGCGCCGGCAGCGCGACCGATATTTCCGCGCGCCTCATCAGCGAGCGGCTGTCCGCAAAATGGGGCCAGCCGGTGGTTGTGGAGAACCGTCCCGGCGGCGACGGTATCGTCGCCATCACGGCCTTCATCAATGCCAATGACGATCACGTCTTGCTGTTTGCATCAAGCGCATCATTCCTCGCGCATCCCTATACGCAGACGAAGATGTCCTACAATCTTGAGCGCGACCTTGCCCCGATTGCGCAGGTCACCGATACGGTTCTGTCGCTGACGGTGCCGGCCGAGACCGGTTTCAAGAGCATCGAGGATTTCCTCAAGGCGGCGCGCGCCGAGCCTGAAAAGTACAATACCGCCGGCGCCGCGGGAGTGCCGCAATTCACGATGGAAGCATTTGTCAAAGGCCAGAAGCTGAAAACGACCAATGTGCCCTATCGCGAAGTTGTCCAGGGTGCGCGCGATCTCGCCGAGAACCGCATTCAGTTGTACCTTTCGTCTGTGGGGATCATGCGTGCCTTTGCGGAAGCCAACAAGGCTCGCATTCTGGCTATCGCAGCAACCAAGCGTTCGCCGCTGTACAAGGACGTGCCGTCGGTTGCGGAACTCGGCTATCCGGAGCTCGTTGTGGAAACCACGGCGGGTTTCTACGGTCCGAAAGACATGCCTCTGGCTCTGCGCAAGCGCATAGCCGCTGACGTGCTGGAGACCCTTAAGGACGCTGGCGTCTCGTCGAAGATCGCATCGTCGGGTCAGGACGTCCGCCCGGGCGGTCCCGAGGAACTGATGGCTACGCTGAAGCAGCAGAGCGAGCGCACGGCGGCCGTGGCGAAGATTCTCGGTATGGAAGCGAAGTAGGCTTCAGATTTGCCGGATAACGGCGGGTCCTGAACGAATCCCGAAGCTGTCTGCTGTACAGCTTCGGGACTTTTTTGTGCGTGCTGCGATGTATGGCCTAGTCGCCGCCGGTAACCTGATCGCCGCCGACAAAGGCGATGCGCAGCATATTGGTTGCGCCCGGCGTGCCGAGCGGAACACCGGCGACGATGATCACGCGCCGGCCGGCCTTGGCGAAGCCTTCGGTGAACGCGATACGGCAGGCGCGCTCGACCATGTCGTCCTGATCGTGGGCATCTTCTGCAACCACGCAATGCACGCCCCAGACCAGCGACAATTTGCGGGCGGTCGAGATATTCGGCGAGATCGCAACGATCGGCGGCTCCGGGCGCTCGCGCGCAACGCGCAAGCCGGTGGAGCCGGACGAGGTCCAGCAGACGATAGCCGACAGATCGAGCGTTTCGGCGATTTGCCGCGTCGCTGCAGCAATGGCGTCAGCGCCAGTCGCTTCCGGCTCCGCGCGCTGGCCTTGGATGATGGTGCGATAGATCGGATCGTGCTCCACTTCCTGCGCGATACGATTCATGGTGGCGACTGCTTCCGTCGGATATTGCCCGGCGGCGGATTCCGCAGACAGCATGATGGCGTCGGCGCCTTCGAAGATGGCGGTGGCGACGTCGGACACTTCCGCGCGCGTCGGCACCGGGCTTGTGATCATCGATTCCAGCATCTGCGTTGCCACCACCACCGGCTTGCCGGCGCGGCGTGCGGCGCGGGTGATCTGCTTCTGGATGCCGGGGACTTTCTCGAGCGGCAATTCAACACCGAGATCGCCGCGGGCCACCATCAGGGCGTCCGCGGCGTCCATGATGTCGTCGAGGCGGGTGACCGCCTGCGGCTTTTCGATCTTGGCCATGATCGCGGCGCGGCCGCGGGTGATTTTCTTGGCTTCCGCGATGTCTTCCGGTCGCTGGATGAACGACAGGGCAAGCCAGTCGATGCCGACATTGAGCGCAGCTTCCAGGTCGGAGCGGTCTTTTGCGACCAGCTCGGTGAGCGGCAGGATGGTATCGGGAAGGCTCACGCCCTTGCGGTCGGACAATTTGCCGCCGACCTCGACACGGGTGACAAGCTTTTCGGAATTGGTCTCGGTCGTCGTCAGGCGCACCTTGCCATCGTCGAGCAGCAGGGTCTGATTTGGGCCGGCAGCCTTCAGGATTTCCGGGTGCGGGAGATAGACGCGTCCGGCATCGCCTTCCGCCGGATTGGAATCGAGAACGAAGGTGTCGCCTTTCTTCAGCATCGCCGAGCCGCCGGCAAAGGTGCCGAGCCGCAGCTTCGGTCCCTGCAGATCAACCAGAACGCCGATTGGGCGGCCATATTGTTTTTCAACGTCGCGGATCATGCCGATCAGATCGCGCATGCGATCATGCGGCGTGTGACTCATGTTGATGCGGAAGACGTCGGCGCCGGCTTCGAAGAGCTGCGCAATCGTCGCGCGGTCGGATGAGGCTGGTCCCAGTGTGGCGACGATCTTGGTACGGCGAAGACGCCTCATCGGCTTGAATTTCCTGTCGGCGGATTGGCAGGCCGCGGCGCCGGATTGGTCGAAGGTGGCATTGTCACCATGGGCGCGTTGGGTTGCAGCGGGGAATTGGGAAGCTGGTCGTTGGTTTCAGTGAGCTGGACGGTCCATGAGCGCTGTTCGAGTGTATCGACCTCGAAGAAGCCGGTGCGATCGAACCCGCGTGCCAGACAATCTTCGGTGCCGCGAATGGTAAACTCCTTGTCGCGGGTGCACATGAAGGCCTGTCCGGACCATTCACCGCCCCGATCATAATCAATGGCATAGATATAATAATATCTTGCGACGAGATTTCCGCGCAGCAGGGTTTCACAGGAGCGGGAGGGCAGGTTCCACCAGCCTTCCGTGACCCAGCCGTCATTGTCCTTATAGCCGAGGGCGACACCGACGCGGCCGGAGGTGTTGTTGCAGAGGCGGAAATCCGCTGCCGCGATATCGGAAAACGCCAGCCAGACGACGAGCGCCGCCGCGCAACGCAGTAGGGTTGCGGGCAGAGAGAAATGGCCGGGCAAGGGCAAGAGGCGAAGCCAGTTCACGATCGTCAGGAATCCTGTGCCGTCACGCGCGAAGACCGACTAAGCTGCTGTTTTGCCGTGATTTTTTATTGAGTGTCAACGACAATGGCGCGGAAATCATTGACATTCGTGAAGGTCGGTCCGGGTGTTACGAGATCCCCCAAGGCGTTGAAAAACGCCGTGGAATTGTTGTCGGCGAGAAAGGCGGCGGGATCGAGGCCAAGCGCGCGGGCGCGGCCAGCGGTCGCGCTGTCGACATA
>JAEWCJ010000312.1 GCA_023390695.1 Pseudomonadota bacterium
CCCCCCCCCCCCCGTCCGCGCCGCCTCCGGACAACGCGATCACGTTGAGGTCCTGCTTGGCGACCAGGGCGCGTTCGGCAGGCGTGAGAACGCGCGTGCGGTCGTCAAATAGCGCGACCGCACCCCAATGGGTGCTCGTGCGTGCTTCTTCCGTCAGGTTGCGATCCACCGGCAGACATGCCGACAGAACCAACGCTGCCGCAAATGCAACAGTCACGGTCAAGCGACGGTACACGTCTGGAGCCCCCCAAAATCCGCGGATAAAATACCCCTTGGCGGAATTGCACGCAATAATTGAAAAAATTAACCATATGTGATGGCTAATTAAGTTAATTGCTGTCATTTGGCAGGCGTCGCAGGCCGGCGTCCCGTGTTAAATGGAGGCGGCTGCCCGCTTGCATGAAGTGGAGCAGCCCTCCAGAGTAAAGATGTGGGAGCGAGGGTCGGGGACATGTTGCCTGTTGCGTCAGCTTTTTCGTTGAAATCCGTCACCGTGGTAGTTTCAGGATTGCTGCTGGCGGCCTGCGCCAGCCAGGGGCCGAGCCCCTCGACCATGGCGCCGGTGGCCGCTCCCGAAATCCCCCCAGCCGTGAAGCCGCAGGAAATTGCCGGCCGCTGGGGTCTTGCGGCCTTCCATAAGCCGGACGACCGGACCCGCACCGAAGCCGCCGCACGCAATGGTTGCAGGCAGCCCTATGTGATCGGCCTCGGGTCGAGCGGCGGCGTCATTATGCACATGCCCGATACGGCCCAGCCGCAGGAATTGCGGGTCAAGGGCGCCGCCGGTAACAAGACCTTCATTGGGCCAGAGGGAGAGCCGGGGGGTATCCAGGATCGCGAGATCACCTCCTTTGATGGGCGGGTCATGACCATTCGCTTCCTGGATCCTGAGGTTGCCGGCCGCTATGGCACGCAAGTTTATGTGCGTTGCGCGCCCCGCGCGTGACGACAGGCGAGATTTCACCCTCGTAGTTGATTAGCTTCCGGGCCGGAGCTTACGGGGGATATCGATGATGCGCTGGTTTCATGCCTTGATGCCGAAGGAGGATCGGTTCTTCGATCTGTTTTCGGCGCATGCCAAGGTGCTCGTGGCAGGATCGCAGGCGCTGCGGGCCATGCTTGAGGGGGGCGACGCGGTCGAGCCCAATTTCCAGCTGGTCATGGACCGGGAGCATGACGCCGACAACATCACCCGTGACGTTCTGATTGCGGTCCGCCGCAGCTTCATCACGCCCTTCGACCGCGGGAATGTGAAAGACCTGATCACCTCGATGGACAATGCCATCGACCAGATGCAGAAGACCGCCAAGTCGGTCCAGGTGTTCGACATCCGCCATTTCACGCCGCAGATGAAAGATATGGCGGATGTCATCATCAAGTGTGCGATGCTCGTCGACCAAGCCATGCCGTTGTTGCGTTCGATCAGCGCGGAAGCCGCGCAATTGAGCCGCATCACCGAGGAGATATCGCGCCTCGAAGGCGTCGCCGACGACCTGCATGACGGGGGATTGAAAGAGCTGTACCAGACCTATGGCGGCTCGAATCCGATGGCCTTCATCACCGGCAACGAAGTCTACGACCATCTGGAAAAAGTGGTCGACCGGTTCGATGACGTTGCCAACGTCATTCACGGCACCATGATTGAGCACGTCTGAGCGCTGACACATGGATTTCGTTGCGCTCGCTTTTCCGCTGCTCGTGGCGCTGATCATCGTCGCGCTTATCTTCGATTTCCTCAACGGCCTGCATGACGCCGCCAATTCCATTGCGACCATCGTGTCGACGCGCGTCCTGCGTCCGCAATTCGCGGTGGCTTGGGCGGCGTTCTTCAATTTCATCGCCTTCCTGTTTTTTGGTCTGCATGTCGCGCAGACCATCGGCACCGGCATCGTTTCGGCCAATGTCGTCGATCCGAGCGTGATCTTTGCTGCGCTGGTCGGCGCGATTTCGTGGAATCTCATCACCTGGTTTTTCGGCCTGCCCTCGAGCTCGTCGCACGCCCTGATCGGCGGCCTCGTCGGCGCCGGACTGGCCAAGGCGGGAATTTCATCGATCGTCTGGTGGGGCATGGCCAAGACCAGCGCCGCGATCGTGCTGTCGCCGTTCACCGGCTTTGTGCTGGCGCTCCTCCTGACGTTGTTCGTATCGTGGATGTTCGTTCGCACGACGCCCTATGGCGTCGACATCATCTTCCGCTACATGCAATTTGTCTCCGCATCGCTGTACTCGCTGGGACATGGCGGCAACGATGCGCAGAAGACCATGGGCATCATTGCGGCCCTGCTGTTCTCGCAGGGCTATCTCGGCGGCGAATTCCATGTGCCGTTCTGGGTGGTGATCACCTGTCAGGCGGCGATGGGCCTGGGCACGCTGATGGGCGGCTGGCGGATCGTGAAGACCATGGGGTCGAAGATCACGCGGCTGACCCCGGTCCAGGGCTTTTGCGCGGAGACCGGCGGCGCGATCACCTTGTTCGCGGCCACTTATCTGGGCATTCCGGTGTCGACCACGCACACCATCACCGGTGCGATTATCGGCGTCGGTGCCGCCCGCAAGATGTCGGCCGTGCGCTGGGGCATTGCCGGCAATATCGTGATCGCCTGGATCATCACCATTCCCGCAGCCGGCCTGATCTCTGCGTTCACCTACTTGGCGGTCGAATATTTCCGCTAGGCGCCACGCATTTCATTCTGGCGTAGATGCCGTCCGGATGTGCTAGGTTTGCGCATCCGGTCTCACCACATGCCTCATCCCCGAGACTTCATATTCGGTCCCTGGCGCGCCGTTTCCGTGCTCGGCCTGACGCAGATTCTGACCTGGGGCATCCTGTTCTATCCGCCCGTGCTGACGATGCCGCTGATCGCGGCCGACCGTGGCTGGTCGCTTGCTTTTGCAATGGGCGGTTTTTCCCTGGCGCTGCTGGTTTCGGGTTTCGTGGCTCCAACCGTCGGCAGCCTGATCGATCGGTTCGGCGGCCATGTCGTGATGGCCGCAGGGTCGCTGGTTGGTGCGGCGGGCCTCGTTCTGTTGGTGCACGCAACCAATCCGGTTCTCTATATGGCGGTGTGGGTTGTGCTCGGCGCCGCAATCGCCGCCAATCTCTACGATCCCGCTTTCGCCACTCTCGGGCGGATTTTCGGGACGGCGGCGCGGCGGCCGATCACCGCGCTGACCTTCGCCGGCGGGTTTGCATCGACGGTGAGCTGGCCGTCGACGCAATTTCTCCTGAGCATGACCGACTGGCGTACGACCTATCTGATCTATGCGGGCGTGTTCGCCTGCGTGGTTGCGCCGCTGCATGCCTTTGCGCTGCCGCGCGGTCGTGCCGCGGCCGAAATCGTTGCCGACACCATAGCGACGCCGCCAAAGGCCGTGTTGCCGTCCAACGGAATCGCCTTCGCCTTGGTCGCGGCAGGATTTGCCATCTATGCCTTCGTGCCTTCCGGTCTGGCGGCGCATCTGCTCGCCATGTTTGGCCGCGCGGGGATCGATGCATCGACCGCGGTGCTGATCGGCGCATTGTTCGGGCCGTCGCAAGTCGCGGCCCGGCTTTGTGAGTTTGTCTTTGCCGGCCACAAACACCCGCTTGTTGTGGCGCGTTTCGCGCTGGCGCTGCTGGTGGGAAGCTTTGCTCTCGCGGCGGTGTTCGGGTTTTCGATTCCCGTCGCCATCGCATTCGCGATCATGTTCGGCGCGGCCAACGGGCTGATGACGATTGCGCGCGGCGCGGTGCCGCTCGCTCTGTTCGGCGCGGCGGGCTACGGCCGCCTGCTGGGCCGCATCGCCAAGCCGTTCCAGATCATGCAGGCGGTCGCGCCGGTCATTCTGGCTTTCGTCATCGAGCGAAATTCGGACTTTGCCGGACTGACGCTCACCGCTGCCTGCGCATGCCTCGCGCTGGCGTGTCTCTTCGCCATCAGACGGCCGCCTGCCTGACAGGAGTCAGTGAAACAGCTTGTCGATGTCTTCCTGCGACGTGTGGCCGGTATCGCCTTCGAGCTTGGGCCCGCTCAGCAATCCGTCTGCACCGGTGGCCGGGGACAGGATGCTCTCGGCATTGAATCGCTCGATGACGCTCCAGATTTCCGTCATGCGCGCCAGATGGTCCTCGACCATGTTGAGGGTGGCAACCACCTTGGCGATGCGCTGACCGGTCAGGTCCTGGAAATTGCAGGCCTCGAACAATTCGGTCACGCGGTCCTGGATGTCCTGTACGAGATCTTTTTCATAGTTGTTCTTGAGTAATGCGGACAGGTTGCGCGCGGCATCGTCGATGCTTTCCGCCGACTTGAGAATTTGATTGGTGGCCTGTTCGGTGCCGTCGACAACGGCTTCGAGCTCGTTGGTGACGCGGGTGATACGGCTGTCGTCGAAACCCTGATCCTGCAGCGTGACGATCTCTTCCTTGGTCTGCTTGATCGCTTCGCCGATGACGTCGAGCTCGATTTTGAGCTTGCGCGCTTCCGACGCGGGAATTTGCAGCGCAGGCTCGGGTTGATCCTTGGCGCGGCCCAGCCTCGCGATCTCGGCGCGCAATTCCTTCAGTTCGGCCAGAATCTCCGCGTTCGTCGCAACCGGGTCCGTCCGCTCGTCGCGATTTTCGGACGGTGTGGCACCCAACAATTCTTCGATGCGAAATACCTTGCGCTGATCCGGCATGGCCAACCCTGAATGTTGCTCTTGGTGTTTGTTGTTGTTCTTCTAGCGCAGGGCGCTTAACGCGCGGTTCATGTGGCGGTTGGCGATTTCGTGTCTCGTTAACCATGATGCTCGGGCTTTCATTCAAAATAAACGCTAATCCAACGTAAGCGGCTCGGGGTGACCGCTGGCGCAACTCCCGGTCCGCGCCTTTACCAATCAGTTGATTTTTTACCATGTACTCGGATGCGAAGCGGGAAGCGGTGTTTGCGCTTTCCGTCGGCGGTCTAGTGAAGAGTACGTCGATGCACCGAGTAATGAGTGTCGCGCTCGTGATGAGTGCGTGCGGTTTGCCTGTCGCGCAGGCGCAACCCATCCAGTTGGCTCCACCCGCGAGCATGAATGCGCCGGACGTGCAGGCGATGCCTGTGCGTTATGGCGCCGAACCCGATCTCGGGGGCGGCTTCATCGAGTTCCTGTTCGGTGGCGGCAATCAGGGCCGTGCGCCGCGCTACCAGCAGGCCCCTGCATATCAGCAGGCCCGCGCATACGAGCCGCCGCCGGCTTATCATCGCGCGCCGGCATACGGCTCTTCGTATAGAGAGCCCGCAGGTTATCCGCATTACCAGCACGAGCCGCTGCTGCAGTCGGCGCCGCCGCCACCGCCGATGCACGTGCATCGTGGACCGGCGGCCGAGCCCGCCCAGCCGGCGATCGATCCGCGCTATCTGAAACAGATCGTGCCCTATACCGGCAAGGAAAAGCCCGGCACCGTCATTGTCGATACGCCGAGCAAGTTTCTTTATCTCGTGCAGCCGGGCGGCAAGGCGCTGCGATACGGCATCGGTGTTGGCCGTCCCGGTTTCACCTGGGCGGGTGTGAAGACCGTTTCGCAAAAGCGGGAATGGCCGGACTGGCGGCCGCCGGCGGAAATGCTCAGGCGCAGGCCGGATCTGCCGACATATATGCCCGGCGGGCCGGACAATCCGCTCGGCGCCCGTGCGCTCTATCTCGGATCCTCGCTGTATCGCATCCACGGTTCGAATGAACCGTGGACGATCGGACAGGCGGTGTCCTCGGGCTGCATCCGCATGCGCAATGAGGACGTGATCGATCTGTACGAGCAGGTGAAGGTCGGCGCGAGGGTGGTCGTGATCTAGTTTTGCCGGCGACACCTTGGTTGCAAATAAAAAGGCCGCCGGAAATGGCGGCCTTTTCTATTGCGGTGCAAGCATCAGCCAAAATCGGAATCGCCGCCGAGGTCAAAATCCATATCGTCGTCCTCGAAATCGGCTTCCGCCGTATCATACGTGTCGTGGGTGTCTTGCTGCTGGTTTTGCGCATCGGCATGACGGCCGACATCGCCCGCGCCGGCATCTTTCGCAAGATCGCTGGAAGCGGACTTGTCGCCGCCCCATGGCGATGCCGCGCCGGACGATGACGATGTATCGGCAAGACCCTGTTGCCCGCTGCCACCCATGGCGGAACGGATGCCGTCGAGCAGGAGCGAGCCGCCGATCACGCCGGCGGCGGCTGCGGCGGCCGTGCCGAGAAACGAGCCGCCTTGCCGGGGCGTCTGCGGCTGTGCGGGCGGTTGCTCCGGCCGGGCACCGCTTCCGAAACCGGGGGGCACGCCCATCGGTGCGCCTTGCGGACGAACCTGCGGCACCGATCCGCGCGGCCGTTCGCCGTCTCCGAACAGGGCATCGCGCATGCTGTCGAGGAAGCCGCCGCTTTGCGGTTCACCGGCAGCTTCCAGTTCGCGGATGCGGGCATCGGCCTTGCGCAGGGCTTCGTCCTGGACAAGGACGGTTTGCACCAATGCGTAAATGGCGTGCGGCGCCTGCTGTACGCCTTGGGCGATCAATGTCTCCGCCTCGGGATCGCGCGGGCGCCCTTCCAGACTGGCGAGCCGGTCGAACAACTCGCGCACGCGTTGGGCTTCCTGCGGTGTCATCGGTCGTCTCCTCTTCCTCCCCATCGGGAATTCGGCATGTAGGAAGGCGGACGCCCGAGCGCGAGGGGGCGCGCAAAAACGCCTCAAGCGAGGTCGGAATTGACGCCCAAAGTGATGTCGTTGGCGGCCAGAATATCCGGGAACGCCTGTCCCGCGAAATATTCGTACTCGGCTTCGCGCAGGGTGGTGAGCGGATCCAGGCGTTGCAGTTCTGCATCGACATGGCCCGGATGACACATGACGACGCTGCCGTCCGGCAGGCTCTCCAGAAAAGTTGGAAACAATGCCGAAAAATTTGGCTTGGAAGCGAAATCATAGGTGCCGGCAAATGCCGGATTGACCTTCAGGCCGAGCTTGCTCGCGCGTTTGCGAAACGTACGGCTGAGCTGGTCGAGCAGCCAGCCCTTGCGATCGCCCGGGCGTGCGACTGAGGGAAGCCGCCCGCATTGGCGGATCCAGGCGTTCGGCGCGTGCTCCTTCGCGACCGTCAGCACTGCGTCGCGGATCTGGGGGAACAGATGAACGTGCTGATGGCCGTCGATGAAATCCGGCGACCGGCCGAATGCCGCTTCAAACGCCTTGATCTGGGCGGCCACCTCGACGGCGATCTTGTCCGGTTTCAGCATGCGCAGCATCGCGGTGCGCAATGTTGCCGTCAGGGGCAGGAATGCGCCGTTCTGCAGCGGAGCATAGCTGTCGCTCAAGGGTTTGAACGGCGCCGTGAGAGTCACGTGCAGCCCGATCGCCACCCGTTGTGTTCCGGCGTTGAGGATCGAGAGTGAGAGGGCTTCCGATCGCGTGAAGGTCGGCGTGACGACCATGACCGAAGTGGCGTTGATCCGCCCCTGCAGCACCAGCTCGCGGATGGCTGTGTTGACGCCGGGCGAAATTCCGTAATCATCCGCGCAGAGCCATATGCGGCGCGGCTTGGCGGGAGCAGGGGCTGCCTGTGGCATTATCGCTGCATTGGACGACATGTTTTCCCCCAGAAGCGCATCTGCATCAATAAAACCGCAGCATTACACCGGCGTCACTGCAGGGCCTTGTTGCTTGTGCCGTTATTGCTTGTGTCGCGTTCAGAGCCCGCCGGTTCATCGGCCGCGGCGGATTTCACGACATGTTCGGCAACGAAATAAACGGGCCGCGCTTTCTGTTCGGACAGGATCTTGCCGATATATTCCCCCAGAATTCCGATCATGATCAACTGCACGCCGCCGAGGACCATCACGCCGACGATGACTGACGGATAGCCGGGCACGGATTTTCCGTAGACCAGCGTTTCGTACAGGATCACCATGCCGAACAGGAGCGCAACGGTGGCCATCACGATGCCGAGCAGGCTGGCGAAACGCAAAGGTGCGACGGAAAACGACGTGAGGCCTTCGATCGAGAGGCCGATCAGAGATGCGAAATTCCAGCTTGTCTTTCCATGCGCGCGTTCTTCGGGCTCGTAATCGACCCGCAATTGCTTGAACCCGATCC
>JAEWCJ010000272.1 GCA_023390695.1 Pseudomonadota bacterium
CGACCACGCCGACCGCCACGCCGGCCGGCGGTTCGGGATCGGCGGCGCCATCCGCGCGCTCGGCGAGCGCCACCTCCGGGCCGGCCAGCGACATGTCCTCGTCGTCGCCCGCCGTGACCGGAACGACGCCGGCCCAGCCCAGCGAAGAGAAGCCGCCGCTGCGCCCGTAATCGCTGCGCCCGTAACGGCAAGTAGCAAGATACCGATTTGACGCCGGTGCGGTCATCCGCGCCGGCTTTTTCATGCCGCGCCCGGACATTTTCCAGATTGTGCCGCGAAATGGCGCGATTTCGTCCCTAGCGGCTGTCCTTCATTCCACGGAGGGGACACCGAATGATCGCTCATCCGATCAGCGTGAAAGCCATTGCCATCGCCGCCTTGCCGTTCCTGTTCACCGCCGCGCAGGCGGATACCGGCAAGATCCAGACCGGCATCGCCTCGGTCTATTCCTATCATGGCAGCAAGACGGCGAGCGGCGAACGCGCCAACAAGCACGGCCTGACCGCCGCGCATCGCACCTTGCCGTTCGGCACGCGCGTGAAGGTGACCAACAAGCGCAACGGCAAGTCGGTGATCGTGCGCATCAATGATCGTGGTCCCTTCATCAAGGGGCGCATCATCGATCTCACCCCGAAGGGGGCGCAGGCGCTGTCGTTTTCAGGGCTGGCGCCGGTTGCCGTCGCGGTCGTCAACTGACGCGCCGCGCGGCTGGACCGGCACCTCGACCGGGGTGCAGCCGCGGCGGCCCGATAGCACGCAGTCCTGATTCTTGCGCATTGCCGACAGCGCGTCGGCGAGCCAGAGGCCTGCGAGCATCAGCAGCAATGTGAAACCCATCGCCGCGAGATTGGCCATCATGCGGTGGCGGTAATCGTCGGGTTCCGGAGGCCGCTCGAACTTGCGCAGGTCGCCGACCGGCGGCGATTGCTGCAGCTGCGGCCGTGTCGCCGGCCCGCCGCGATTGCGGCGGAAACTCACCACACGGTGGTCCGAATCCGGGGCGGGGTTATCGGGCATCCGACGATCCTGACGAGCAGCAGGTCAACAACGCAGCGGCATCATACTCGATCCGCGGATATAACGCCTGCTGCGTCTTTTGCATGTCAGGGCGCCGCGAGGGCCGCCGCCCCGTCGCTGACCCGAAGCGATCCTGCCGGATCCCGCCTCCGAATGACGCGGCTCATTTCTCGCGGAAGGGCAGGGTCTCGCCCGCCGGCAACGGCACGTTGAACACGTTCAACGATATCGCCACCAGTGTGTAATAGCCGAGGATGCCGGTGAATTCGACCATGCCGGCATTGCCGAACAGCGCATGCAGCCTCGCATAGGTCCTCTCGGAGACGCGCCGCGTCTTGTGCAGTTCCTCGACAAAATCGTAGATCGCCCGTTCTTCTCTGCTCAGCCTCTTCGGACGGCGTCCGGCGCGCAGATCGGCGATGGTCTGTTTCGGCACGCCGGCTTTTTCGGCGATCGGCGCATGCACCCAGAATTCGTATTGCGAGCGCCACATGCGCCCGATCACCAGAATGGTGAATTCCGACAGGCGCGGCGGGATCGCGGTCTTGTAGCGGCAGAAGGCGCCGAGCTTCTGCGCCAGATCGCCATAATCGGGTGCGTGCAGCATCACGCCGAAGGGGCCGCCCAGGGTGCCGCGGCCGCGCGATGTCTGGATCTCGGCCATGACCGCCCGCTGCTTCGCCGTCATCTTGGATTCGGGAATGTCGGGCAGGCGCGGCGTCAGCGTCTTGGTCTTCGCAGCCCGGGTCTTTCTGGCCTTGGCGGTTCCGCTCTTCTTCGTTGTCTTCCTTGTCGTCGTCTTGCTGTTCTTTTTGCTCTTCGTCGTACGCTTGGCCATGCTGCGAAAGCTCCCCCTCGATTGCGGCGGCAATGTGCGGCAGGACTCGCGTCGAGGCAAGCGTTCATATCTTTCTGCACGTCCTGCACGCATAAGGATGTGTACGCTCCGGCAGACGAATCGCCGGTCATGGTCTTGCTGCGCTCTCGTCGCACTATGAGCGCGCTCAGTTCATACTTTGCCCACATCTCTTCCCGACCTTCGCCGGTCTATCGGCGTGGTCTCGTCGGCAAACGAGCGCTTCAGCGCGAAGGAGAAAGACATGCAGGCAATCTCGCGATTCTGGATGGGAGCGCTCGCCGCCGCGGCGCTTTCGGTGACGAGCTTCGCACCTCAGGCACTTGCGCAATCCCCGGCGCCGAGCGCGCAGCCGCAGGTGCAGCCGTCCGACATTTCGGACCAGAAGCTGGATGCAACAGCCAAGGCGCTGGAGAAGGTGTCCAGCGTCAAGCAGGAATTCCAGGAGAAGATCACCAAGGCCGCGCCGGCCGATCAGCAGAAGATCGCCAGCGAAGCGAACGATGCGCTGACCAAAGCGGTCACCGACGAAGGACTGTCGGTCGAGGAATACAATTCGATCATTCAGGTCGCGCAGAACGATCCGCAATTGCGCGAGAAGATCCTGCAGCGTGTGAAGACCAAATAACCCCTGAGGTCACCAGTCAAAAGCCCCGCGATCTTGCGCGGGGCTTTGTTCTTTGCGGACGTGACAAGTCTGCCGGCGTGGCCTCAGGCCGTCGCCGCACCGAAGACGCGGTTGAAGATCGTATCCACGTGCTTGAAGTGATAGCCGAGATCGAAATTCTCCTCGATCTCCGCTGCCGACATCTTTGAGGTCACGCGCGGATCGTTTTTCAGGAAGGTGAGGAAGTCGCCTTCGCCGCGCCAGACCTTCATCGCATTGTCCTGCACGATGCGGTAGGCCTCCTCGCGCGCGACGCCTTTCTGGGTCAGCGCGATGAGGACGCGCTGCGAATGCACAAGGCCACCGAGACGGTCGAGATTCTTCAGCATGTTCTCAGGATAGACGACCAGCTTCTCGATCACGCCGGCGAGGCGGTTGAGCGCGAAATCCAGGGTCACGGTTGCGTCCGGCCCGATCATGCGTTCTACCGATGAATGCGAGATGTCGCGTTCGTGCCAGAGCGCGACGTTTTCCATCGCCGGCAGCGCATAGTCGCGCACCATGCGCGCGAGGCCGGTGAGATTTTCCGTCAGCACCGGGTTGCGCTTGTGCGGCATCGCCGAGGAGCCCTTCTGGCCGGGCGAGAAATACTCCTCCGCTTCCAGAACTTCCGTGCGCTGCAGATGCCGGATCTCGACCGCGAGGCGCTCCATCGAGGAGGCGACGACGCCGAGCGTGGCGAAATACATGGCATGCCGGTCGCGCGGGATCACCTGCGTGGAGACCGGCTCCACTTCCAGCCCCATTTTCTTGGCGACATAGGCCTCAACGCGCGGATCGATCTGCGCGAAGGTGCCGACCGCGCCGGAGATGGCGCAGGTGGCGACTTCCTTGCGCGCAGCCACAAGCCGTTCGCGCGCGCGGGTGAATTCGGCGTAGGCCTGCGCCAGCTTCAGCCCGAAGGTCACCGGTTCGGCATGGATGCCGTGCGAGCGGCCGATGGTCGGCGTCATCTTGTGCTCGAAGGCGCGTGTTTTCAGCGCCGCCAGCAGGCGGTCGACATCGGCGATCAGGAGATCGGCGGCGCGCACAAGCTGCACGTTGAGGCAGGTGTCGAGCACGTCGGAGGAGGTCATGCCCTGGTGGACGAAGCGTGCTTCGGGCCCGACCAGCTCGGCGAGATGGGTGAGGAAGGCGATGACGTCGTGCTTCACCTCGGCCTCGATGGCGTCGATGCGGGCGACGTCGAAGACCGCCTTTTCGCCTTTCTCGCGGATGATGCGGGCGGCGTCCTTGGGCACCACGCCCAGCTCCGCCAGCGCCTCGGTCGCATGCGCCTCGATCTCGAACCAGATGCGGAAACGCTGCTCGGGCGACCAGATGGCGGTCATTTCGGGGCGGGAATAGCGGGGGATCATGCGGCACTCATTGGTTTCTCGAGAGGCCGTGGCCTAACACGGGCGCGACCCGGCGCAAACCCGGTCAGGGCTTTGGCAGCCGCTTGGTCACAGCCAGGAAACGCCGGTTCGACCCGGCATGGAAATCGTGATTGTCGGCATATTCGATGAGGGCGGCGAGGGTGGCGGTGCCGTCCGGGGCCGTATGGAGATAAGCCTCCGCGATCCCGTAGTCGGCCGCACAGCGGCGGCTTTTCGGCAGGGTTTTGTCGTTCTGCAGGATCATCGGCGCCTGGCCGTCCAGGCTCAATGTCAGCTTGAAACCCGCCACCTTGGCGCGGCCCGGCCTGCCGCTTCCGCCGAATCCATCGCACATGGCGGTTCCCAGAGGATGGCTGGATACCGACAGGCGGGCCTTCCGCCCGCCAGGCAGCATCACGTCCAGCCCCCGGGCCATCGGCTTGGTCTGGTGGTGATAAATCCCGATATCGTCGAGATCCATCGAGGGCTGGCCGGCGATATAGGTGCCGGGTTCGGTGACCTTGTATTGCTCGAGCAGGGGCTTGGCGATCCGCTCGGCATCCGCCCGCGCCTTGGTCTCGTCGAGGCCGTCATTCGGATCGCGGATCAGGATGCGCACCGGCGCGCCCGGCACAAAGCGGTCCTTCTCGGTGTCGATGATGAGATATTCGGAGAACGCCGCCTCGTCGTCATAGAGCATCGTGTATTGCTCGAAGGCGAAATATTTCCCGTCCGGCGAGAAGCCGATGAAGCGGCGCGCCGCGGCGTCGCCGGCAACAGCCGAGGTGGCGCCGAGAGCCGCAAGCAAAAAGACGCAGGCGCCGATCCGGGCGATCATGCGCGTGTTTTGCCGGCGGTTGTCGTCAGCGCCAGAGCCCATATTCCTCCCACTTGGCTTCGGGAATGGGCGAGCCGATCTTGTAGCTGAAGTCCGAAACCTTCATGTGGTCGGGCGTGGTCTTGCAGACGAAGGAATATTGATACCACTTGCCCTGGCTGCGAAAGGCGCCGCCATTGCCCTTCACGGTGTCGCCGGCCAGCTTCGGCTGCGCCAGCGCATAGATGACCGCGCGATCGGGGCGATACGGATTGGCGTCGCGGCTCACCCGCGCCATGGTTTCGACCGCGCAGATCTGTTCCAGCCGCGTCATCGGATCGAGGTGGCCAAGGCTGCGGTCGAAGCGCGACTTTTCCGCATGTGCCGGCAGGATCAGCGCAACAAGGAGCAATGCGGCCGGAGCTGTTCTTTGCATTCTGGGTATCTTGGAACGAAAAGAAAGTAGGGCGGGACCCGCGCTCGAAGCAACGCTGGCGATTCAGTGACTATCACGGACTATCACGCCAGGTCGAATTTCTCCATGGCTGGTATTTGGGCAACTGTGTCGTCATGCGCCGTGCGATGATCTGCACGCCGATCAGGCCGCTTCTCCGCGCGCCAGCGCGCCGGCATGACGGATTGCCGAAATGTTGCTGCGGTAGGCTTGCGCGCCGCCCTTGAACACCGCCGATCCTGCAACCAGCACGTTGGCGCCGGCTGCGGTGACCAGCGGCGCGGTTTCGGTGGTGACGCCGCCGTCGACTTCGAGATCGATCGGACGGCCGCTGATCATGGTGCGGATGCGCGCGATCTTGTCGACAACCGCGGGAATGAAAGCCTGGCCGCCGAAGCCGGGATTGACCGACATGACAAGTACGAGATCGACAAGGTCGAGCACGTATTCGATCGTGCTTTCCGGCGTCGCCGGATTGATCGACACGCCCGCCTTCTTGCCGAGCGCGCGGATCGCCTGCAGCGAGCGGTGCAGGTGAGGGCCGGCTTCCGCATGCACGGTGATGATGTCGGAACCGGCCTTGGCGAAGGCTTCCAGATGCGGATCGCAGGGCGCGATCATCAGATGCACGTCGAAGATCTTCTTCGAATGCGGGCGCAGCGCCTTCACGACATCCGGACCGAAGGTGATGTTGGGCACGAAATGGCCGTCCATGACGTCGAGATGGATCCAGTCGGCACCGGCCTGGTCGGCGGCGCGCACTTCCTCGCCGAGCTTGGAGAAATCGGAGGCCAGAATCGACGGGGCGATCAGCAGCGGACGGGTCATGCAGGCTCTCTCGGTTTTCTCTCTCGTCATGGCCGGGCCATTCCGTGTGGGCAGGCGGTGCGTCCCCAAACGGGATGCCTGCGACAAGCGCGGGCATGACGACGGATAGATGGATTATGCGTCTAGCACCCCCCCAAGGAGGGAGCAATGCGGCTAAACCTTGCTGTTGATTCTGCGCGCCAGCGGGCCCAGCAGATAGGGCAGCAGATAGATCGGGAACTGCGCCAGCGCGAAATAGAGCCAGATCAGTTCCGGCAGCGCCCCGCCGGTCGCCGCCAGCATCAGGCCGGTATTGCGCTGTGAGGACATCAGGCCGAGCGCAAAAGCGTCGCGCCAGCCGGCGGGGGCGAAGACAAGCACGGTGAGGGCCATCAGCACGAAGCTGACGGCAAAGGTCAGGGCGACCAGTGCGAGCACGCGCAGCGGTTCGGCAAAGCTGCGCGCGGCCACATCGCTCATCAGTGCGGCGACGAAGACGAACAGCAAAATGACGTTCAGCCCGTCGATCTCCGCGCGGCGGCGGGCGATTCGGCTGCCGCCGGCAAAGTGCCGGATGACGGCGGCCAGCAGCGCCGCCCCGGCCAGCATGCCGAACAGGATGAGACCGAGCGTCAGCGGTGCCAGGGTCAATTCCCCGCCGCCGAAGATGCGCACGAACAGCGGCGCCGTCAGCGGAATGAGCACGGTGCAGGCGACCATCGACGACAGCACCAAAGCGGCGTCGAGCCCCATCAGTGCGGCGATGGCGGGCGACGACATCATCGGGGTGGTCGCCGCCTGCAGCAGCAGCGCCAGAAACAGGTCGGGAGATTGCGTCTTGAAGCCGGCCAGCCCGTAGACCGTCACCAGCAACGCCGGCTGCGCCAGCATGACCCACAGACTGGCGGCGACGACGAGGCCGGGCCGCGCGAGCCGTGCCCGGATCGCCGCCGGCTCCACCCGCAGGAAGGTCAGCACCAGCAGCAGGAAGACGGCCGCCGACAGAAAGGGCTTGAGCAGGACGCCGAGCGGCGGCGCCGCGACGCCGATGATGACAAGAGTCGCAACCGCGCGGGTGCCTTGCCGTCCCAGCCACGCAAGCATCGCCGCCAGACGGGCAAGAGCGGACATGCGGCCTCCGGCGGATGGCGAATCTGTGACTCGCTGCGGCAAATCGTGCCTGTGTAGCGCGCCGGTGTCCCGCAATCCATATTTACGCAATCTTGTCAGGACAGTGTGCTACAGGCCTGCCGGTGAGGCGCCAGACGCAGTGAACAGGAGACGTGCGGTGCAGCGGACAGATGTGATCGTTCTCGGAGCCGGCATGGTCGGAGCCTCCGCCGCGCTGCATCTCGCCAAGCGCGGATTGTCCGTCGCGCTGATCGACCGCCGCGGGCCCGGAGAGGAAACCTCCTACGGCAATGCCGGGATCATCGAGGGCAACACCTATTTTCCGTATCCTTTTCCGCTCAACCCGGTGTCGCTGTTCAAGATCGCGTTCAAGCTGGCGCCGGAGGCGAATTACCATCTCTCGCATCTGCCCCGGCTCGCGCCCTGGTTGTTCTCCTATCTGCGCCATTCGCGCGGCTCCGGCATGCTCGATTTCGCGCACAAAATGCGTCCGCTGTTTGCGAATGCGGTCGCCGAGCACGAGGCGCTGCTGCAGGAGGCCGGCGCGGAAAAATATCTGCGCAAGAACGGCTGGCTGAAAGTCTATCGCAGCGTGCGCGGGCTGCAGGATGCCGACCGCGATCTCGAGGTGATCGCGCGCGCCGGCATCTCGTTCGACCGTCTCGATACCAATGGCGCGCTGGCGCTGGAGCCGGATCTCGCGCCGATCTTCGAGCGCGCCGTGTTCTGGCCGGGCGCGGCCAGCCTCAGCAATCCGCTCGGGGTGACGCGCGCCTATGTCGACTTGCTGCGCAAGCGCGGCGGCATCCTGCTCGAAGGCGATGCACGGTCGCTGCATCGCGCCGAGGGCCGCTGGCGTGTCGATACCGATGAAGGGGCGGTGGACGCATCAGAGGTGGTGGTCGCGCTCGGCCCCTGGGCGCCGGACCTGCTCGATCCGCTCGGCGTCAAACTGCCGCTGCAGGTGAAGCGCGGCTATCACCGGCATTTCAAGGCCGCCGGCAACAAGGGATTGTCGCGGCCGGTGCTGGATGCGGAAGTCGGCTATGTGGTCGCGCCGATGGAGCAGGGGCTGCGGCTGACGACCGGCGCCGAATTCGCCGACCGCGATGCGCCGGCGACGCCGGTGCAGTTCGATCGCGTACTGCCGAAGGCGCGCGAATTGTTTCCGCTCGGCGCGCCGGTGGAGGCCGAGCCGTGGCTGGGACGGCGCCCGTGTTTTCCCGATTCCATGCCGGTGGTCGGCCGCGCGCCGGGGCAGCCCGGTTTGTGGCTCGATTACGGTCATGCGCATTGGGGGCTGACGCTCGGCCCCGTCACCGGCCGCCTGCTCGCCGAGATGATGACCGGCGCCACGCCGTTCACCGATCCGGCGCCTTACGCCGCCGAGCGCTTCACTTCGTGATACTTGTAGCGGTTGCGGATTTGCGCGTTGAAGAATTGTCCCTTCGACGGCGCCTGCTGGAACGCGGCATGCGCCT
Source organism: Pseudomonadota bacterium (assembly GCA_023390695.1). Next base: position 8,589 of record JAEWCJ010000272.1, read on the forward strand.
CCGGCGGGACATCCTCGAAAATATATTTCCGGCCGGTCACGAACGTCACCAGCATCCGCGCGGCGGTCGCATCATAGACGATGGTCTTGATCGCAGTGGACGGCATGTCGACCTAACGCCGCATGCCGTCTTTGGTTCACGTCAGCGGCCGAATTTGCTGCGCCAGTCGGGCAGCGCGCCGGCGAAGGGCAGCGCCTTGGCCTCATACACGCCGCGTGCGATGGCGCGCGCCAGCACATTGGCGGCGGCGTTGCCGAGCGCGGTCACGTCGACGAGCGGATCGTTCAGCGGCTTTGCGCCGGTCGCCGCCGCGAACACGATGTCGCCGTCGAGCGGGGTATGCACCGGGTAGATGGCGCGCGCCATGCCGGTCTGCGCCATCATCGCGATGCGCTTGCACTGCGCGGGCGTCAGCGCGGCGTCGGTTGCGATCATCGCCGGCGTCGTGCTTTGCGGCGGGCCGCCCTTCATTCTCGCGTCCAGCGCGTTCGCCGGGAACGGCGCGGGCAGGCCGCGCCCGCCGAATTCCTTGTCCTGTTCGAACGGCGCCGCCCAGAAATGGCCGGTGTCGCCGACGGTGACGGCGCCGACCGCGTTGACCGCGACGATGGCGCCGACGGTGAAGCCCTGGGCGGTCGTCGCCGATGCGGAGCCGAGGCCGCCTTTCAGGTTGACGACGGTGGCGCCATAGCCGGCGCCGGTATTGCCGAGCGCGAAATCCTCCCCGGCATTGGCCGCCGCCTGATAACCGAGTTCGCGATAGGGCGAGAAGCGGCCCCATTTCTTGTCGCCGCCATTGAGCAGATCGAACAGGATCGCGCTCGGCACGATCGGCACGCAGGCATCGCCGATCATGAAGCCGCGGCCCTGTTCGGCGAGCCAGGCCTGCACGCCC
>JAEWCJ010000053.1 GCA_023390695.1 Pseudomonadota bacterium
ACCACGTACTTGTTGTGGACGATCTCGTGGCGGACATAGACCGGCGGCCCGTATTTTTCCAGCGCGCGCTCCACGATCTCGATGGCACGGACAACGCCGGCGCAGAAGCCGCGTGGCTGCGCCAGAATGACTTTCATGGGTTGCCGCGTTATCGGATCCATTGCCATGCCAGGCTACTCTGCCGCCGATCTGCAAGAGGTTCTGAGCACAATTCGGTTACCACGATTGTCGACGCGGTTTCATCGAGATCGCGCAAGCCAGCGGGTACCCTGGTGGCAGCAAGTCGCATTTTGATTTCCGGATTGTTACGAAAATCTGCGCACAAATGAGCCAAAAATAACAAGCCGATATGCTGAATAACCGTGGCTTTTGCTGGGCAACACCGGACCGCGATGGTTTGTTCCCTGTGCCCCTGGGCAGGGGCCGGCTTCGGTAAGCGACCCGTCCGCAATTCAGGAAATAATGGCCCGGAAAATATCCGGATAAATCCCCCGAACCACAAGTGAAATCAGCCGACCTGGCGGCCCGCCGAGCCCCGGACGGGGTAGGAAAATCGGCCATCACCGAACAGAATGGCGAGACAATATGCACGCTGCACTTCTACGCAGCGTGTGCCTTATTCGTGCACAGACCAGCAGGATCGAACATGTCGACTTACCGGCTCCAGCAACTCTTCGCACCACGGTCTGTTGTCCTGGTCGGCGCCAGCCCGCGCAAGGACTCGCTGGGTCATGCCGTATTCGAGAATCTGAAACAGGCCGGCTTTGCCGGGCCGATTCACCTCGTCAATCCGCGCCATCGCGAGATCAGCGGAGCGACGTGCGTTGCGACGATCGCGGATCTCGACACTGCGCCGGACCTGATGGTCGTGGTGACACCGGCGCATACCGTGCCGGCGCTTGTCGAAGCGGCGGGTGAGAAAGGCATCGCCAGTGCGATCATCCTGACGGCCGGACTGGGACACGGGCCGGATTCGCTTGCGGCGGAGAGCGAGCGGATTGCCCGCAGATACGGCCTGCGCCTGCTCGGTCCGAACTGCCTCGGGCTTATCGCACCTTACGCAAAATTGAACGCCAGCTTTGCAGCGCGGATTCCGGCCCAGGGCCACCTCGCGGTCATCTCGCAATCCGGCGCCATTGCCGCGGCGATGTCGGAATGGGGCATCGCAAATTCGACCGGCTTTTCGGCCATCGCCTCGATAGGCGACCAGCTCGACATCGACATCAGCGACCTGCTTGACTATTTCGCCCTCGATCCGAAGACGCGCGCCATCCTGCTGTATGTCGAGTCGATTAAGGACGCGCGCAAATTCATGTCGGCTGCGCGCGCCGCCGCGCGCACCAAGCCGGTCGTCGCCATCAAGTCCGGGCGCCACGCCGAAGGCGCGCAGGCCGCCGTCACCCATACCGGCGCCATGGCCGGCTCCGACGCGGTCTCCGACGCCGCCTTCCGCCGCGCCGGTTTGCTCCGGGTCTACGATCTGTCCGAATTGTTCGACGCGACGGAGACACTGAGTCATTTCAGAACGTTGCGCGGCAAACGTCTCGCGATCCTGACCAATGGCGGGGGCATCGGCGTTCTGGCCATCGACCGGCTGCGGGATTTCGGCGGAACGCCGGCAACCCTCTCGGAGATGACCGCGGTGCGGCTGCATGAGGTGCTGCCGGAGACGTGGTCGGGCACCAACCCGGTGGACATCGTCGGAGATGCGGGTCCGGAACGTTACGTGGCGGCGCTTGACGCTCTCCTCGCCGATCCCGAGAACGACGCGATCCTTGTCTTTAACGTGCCGACGGCGATGGCCTCATCGCACGAGGTGGCGCAGGCGGTGGCCGAGCGGATATCGGCGCAACGTACAAAGACGCTGGAACCCAAGCCGGTCTTTGTTTCCTGGATCGGCGGCGATCGGAAAATCGCGGATATCTTCAATCAGGCGTCGATCCCGCAATATCCGACGGAGGCGGAGGCCGTGCGCGGCGTCATGCACCTGGCTCGCTACCGTGAGGCCATCGATTCGCTGATGGAGACGCCGCCAAGTCTCCCCGACACGTTCAGGCCCGACGAACAGAAGGCCCGCCGCATCGTTGAAAAAGCAATCTCCGAGAAACGCCGCTGGCTCGATCCGCTCGAGGTCGCCGCCTTGTTCGAGGCCTATACGATCCCCATCGTGCCCACTGTTCACGTGGCGGACGCGGCGGATGCCGCCAAGGCGGCCACACCGTATCTCCGCCAGGGCTATGCCGTGGTCCTGAAGATTTTTTCCCGCGACATTATTCACAAGTCGGATGTCGGCGGCGTCAGGCTCAACCTGACCAATGAGGACGACGTCGCCCGCGCCGCCACGGACATGATCGCACGCGCGCGGGATTTGAGGCCCGACGCGCGTCTGGAAGGGTTCATACTGCAACCCATGATCCGCAGACCGGGCGCCCGCGAGCTCATCGTCGGCATCGCGCATGATCGCGTCTTCGGACCCGTAATCCTGTTCGGCCGCGGCGGGACCGCGGTCGAAGTCATCAACGACAAGGCGCTGGCATTGCCGCCGCTGGACATGAAACTGGCGCAGGATCTCATCGGCCGCACGCGCGTGTCACGGATCCTGTCCGCTTACCGCGACGTGCCGGCGGCGCGCCAGGACGAAATCGCGCTGACGCTGGTCAAGGTCGCGCAGATGGCGGCCGACATTCCGCAACTCGAGGAACTCGACGTCAATCCGCTGATTGCCGACGAAAGCGGCGTGCTGGCGCTGGATGCGCGCGTCGCGGTTTCCGAAGCGCGGCGGACCGACCGGCAACTGGCGATCCGGCCCTACCCAAAAGAATGGGAGCGGCGCCTGCTGCCGCAGCCTGACTGGCCCGTGCTGGCCCGGCCGGCGCGCCCCGAGGACGAAGAGATGTTCAGGGCGTTCTTCAAAAGCGTGTCGGAGGAGGATCTTCGCCTGCGCTTCTTCGCGCCGGTCAAGGATCTCAGTCACCCCTTCATCGCCCGCCTGACCCAGATGGACTATGCCAGAGCCATGGCGTTTGTCGCCATCGACGAAGCGTCCGGCGCGATGCTGGGAGCCGTCCGCATTCATGCGGACGCAAATCATGAGGCCGCCGAATACGCCATTCTCCTGCGATCGGATATGAAGGGCCGCGGCCTGGGCTGGAAGCTGATGGAACTGATCATCGAATACGCCCGCGCCGACGGCATCAGGCGCATTCACGGCGAAGTTCTGCGCGAGAATACCGTCATGCTCCGCATGTGCGGGGAACTGGGGTTCCAGATCACGCCCGACCCGGACGATCCGTCATTGAGCATCGTCGAGTATCGGCTCGCATAAGCGGCGGCGCGACGGCTAGTTTTTCTCGATGAGATTCGACGTCAGCACGATACGAACCAGATCGGCAAGGCTGTTGGCATCCATCTTCGTCATCACGTTCGCCCGATAAACCTCGACCGTACGGGCGCTGATCCCGAGATCATAGGCGATGGTCTTGTTCGGCAGGCCGGTGACCAGTCCTTCAAGCACCTGTTTCTCCCGCGGCGTCAGCGAGGCGAAACGCTGCGCGATCTGCGCCTGCTCCGCCGTCTGGCTGCCGTCACGCTCGCGCCGCGCCAAGGCGGCACGCACGGAAGAGAGCACCGTATCCTGATCGAAGGGCTTTTCCAGAAAATCGGTCGCGCCCGCTTTCATTGCTTCCACCGCCAGAGAGACATCGCCGTGCCCGGTCACGACGATGACGGGGACTGGATTCTTGAGCTCCTGCAGCTTGCGCAGAAGTTCGAGCCCGTCCATTCCCGGCATCCGCACGTCGGTGATGATGCAGCCGGCCTCCTCGGAGCGGAACACGGCGAGAAACTCGATCGCCGATTCATGCTGGCGGCTCTTGATGGCGGCCGTGCCGAGCAGGAAGGCCAGTGAATCCCGAACTGCGGCGTCGTCGTCAATGATGTGAACGATACGGCTCTCCGTCATCCTGAAAAATCCTCGGCACTGACAAGTCGCAGCGTGAAGTGAAAGATCGTCCCGCCGCCTGCATTCGGCTCGACCCAGATCCGGCCGCCATGGGTCTCGACGATGGTCTTGGAAATCGATAGACCGACGCCCATACCATCGCTCTTGGTGGTGATGAAGGGCTGGAACAACTGCGCTTTCATCTCGGGCGTAATGCCCGAGCCGGTATCGGCGACGCTGACGCGGACCATCCGGCCTTCGACTCCTTGCGTCCAGATCGTCAGATGGCGCTGCTCCGCCCCGACCATGGCGTCGATCGCGTTGCGGATCAGGGTGAGCAGCACCTGCTGGATCTGCACCTTGTCGACCAGCACCAGATCGAGCTTCCAGTCGAGATCGATACGGACGCGAATGCCCTGTTCCTTGGCGCCGACCAGCGCCAGCGCGCTCGCTTCCTCGACCAGCTTGGGCAGGCTCTCGACCTTCTTCTCGCTTTCACCGCGCGCGACGAAATCGCGCAGACGCCGGATGATCTGGCCTGCGCGCAGCGCCTGATCGCCCGCCTTGTCGATCGCATCGCGGATCGTCGGCGCGGAGGCGGGATCGTTCGCATCGAGCAGCCGCTGCGATCCCTTCAGATAATTCGTGATCGCCGCCAGCGGCTGGTTCAATTCATGCGCAAGCGTCGAGGCCATCTCGCCCATCGCCGTCAGGCGGGAGATATGTACGAGCTCGGCCTGCAATTCCTGCAGCCGCGCCTCGGTTTTCTGCCGCTCGGTCAGATCGCGCACGAAGCCGGTGAAGAAACGCCGGTCGTTCGAGCGCATTTCGCCGACCGCCAGCTCCATCGGAAAGGTCGAGCCGTCCTTGCGTTCGCCGACGACCACGCGCCCGACGCCGATGATGCGACGTTCCCCTGTGCCCAGATAACGGTTGATATATTGGTCATGGCCTTCGCGATAGGGCGACGGCATCAGCATCTTCACATTCTGCCCGATCACCTCCTCGGCCGGATAGCCGAACAGGCGCTGCGCCGCCGAGCTGAAAGAGCGCACGATGCAGCGCTCGTCGATGACCACCATGGCGTCCGGGATCGTATCGAGGATGGACGTCAGATGCGCCTCGCGCGCCAACAGGTCCTGATGCGTCATCTCCGCAAGCCGGCGCGATTTCTGGACGCGCCCGCCGAGCCAGGCCATCCCGATTCCGATGCCGCAAAACGCCACGGCATTCGCCAACTGCGCCTGAGACATGTAACTGAGCGAGAGATGGGTGCCCAGAAACGTGCCCAGCACGGTGGCGACAAGGCCGGGGCCCAACCCGCCCATGGCGCTCGCCACCAGCACGGCGGGCACAAAAAACAGATACGGCGCGTGCGCCTCCAGGGCCGGCGCAAGGACGACGCGCACGGCGTAGCTCAGCAGCACGACACAGACGGCAAGGCCGTAAACAATGATCTCGTGCCGTGAGGCGGAGAACAGCCGGCTCGCCGAGGTTTTCTCCGCGTTATGTGCGATTTCAGGGCTCAACGCAGCTCATTCCGTTGGGTGTCGCCGTCAATTTCACCGAATCGACAAGCGTTTTCAAGCATTTAACGAGGGCCTCGGCATCTACGGGATTTCCCTTAGGGGCAATATCCAAATTTTGAACCGGTAAAATTCATTTTATCACCCGCATACGGACACAGGAGGACCCTATGCGCCCGCAAATCCAGACCAGCCGCATGACAGCTTCCACTGGCGCCCCGGTACGCACATTCTTCGACTGTCCGGAGCTCGTGGGCGCGACCATGTCCTTTGCAAAGGGCGTCGAGATCTACGGCGAGAGGGAACCTGCCGATTACATCTACCTGGTGCTGTCCGGCACGGTGCGCAGCTACAGGATTTTGAACGACGGCCGCCGCCAGATCGAAGGTTTCCACTTCGCTGGCGATATCTTCGGCCTTGAAACCGACGCCGAACATGCCTCCTCGACCGAGGCCGTCACGCCCGCCACGGTCCTCGTCGTCCGCCGCAGCACGCTGTTCGCCGTCGCCGAACGCAACATGAGCATTGCCAACCAGCTCTGGAGGCTGACCGCCCGCGAACTCGACCACGCGCGCAGACATGCGCTGCTGCTGGTGAAGAGCGCACAGGAGCGCGTGGCCACGTTCCTGCTGGAAATGGCGCGCCGGGGAACGGGCAATGCGGTGGAGCTTCCGATGTCGCGTCAGGATATTGCCGACTATCTCGGCCTGACGATCGAGACGGTGTCGCGCACGCTCTCGCTGTTCCAGCAGGAAGCCGCAATCGATCTGCCGAATTCACGGCGCATCCTGCTGCGCGACCGCGGCGCGCTGAGCAGCCTCAATTCATAAGACCAATCGGGGGTCACGCCCCGGCCCCGGCCTAAAACAGCCCGGCGTCACCGCCGGGCTTTTCATTCCAGCGTCTTCAGGAAGGCGATGAAATCGCCGATCTGGTCGGGCTCGAAGCGGAATTCCGGCATCGACGGATGGCCGGTCACCAGCCCTTCCGCCAGCGGCTCTTCGAGCCCTTCCACCGGGTAGCGCTTATGAAGGTCGCGGAAGGGCGGCGCGACCGACAGCGGACTGTGGCTCACCTTGTCGATCGAATGGCAGCGCGCGCAATAGGTTCGCGCGAGAAGAATGCCGCGCTGCGCATTTGGCGATTGCGATTGCGCCGATTGCGCCAGCGCCGCGCCGAAATCGGCAGCACCCAATACCAGCGACGCCACGGCAATGCCCGCCAAGCGATGCCCGAAGACCTGCATCGTGCGATTCCCAGCGGCCTCTAATGGCATTTCGTGGCTGCCAGCGCCGCCATCGTCTGCTGGTTCGGGCAATAGCTGGGCCACGCCGCTGCCTTCGGCTTGTCGACCAGCTCATGCTCGCAGATCGCCTTGCTGTCGCACTGCGAACAGCAGCGCTGCATGTCGCGCAACGTCAAGGGATCGATCGATTTGATGTCGATACCGCTCTCGGCGAGACGTTTCTCCATCAGATCGGCCGAATCCTCATCGTGCTCGATCAACGCCATCAAGTCCGTTCCCGACAGGCCGACATCATGCGCGATGCGATCCGCTTCGCCGGACCCCAGCGCGGCGAATTCCGCCCGCCTGGCCTGGCGCTTCTGGAAACGCCCGAACGCGTCTGCGATCGACTGGAACAATCCGGATTTCCTGACTGCGAGTTGGGTCATGGCAAAACCTCCATTTGGATGCATTTCTAACGGTTCGCGCCGTTCCGTCATTGACGCACATCAACTGCGGGAGCGTTTCTGCGGCGATGCGCTTGATCTGCATCAAGGCCATTTGCGCCGTCATCGGGCTTCTGTGCTACGGCTTCTTTTCCGTCGAATCAGACCACGTTGGCCAGGATGTCCCACATTCATTCTGCTTCCCCAAAATCGATCACCGTCAGCGAGGCCGGCGCCGCGCTGACTTTCGCCATTCTCGCATTCGGATCGCTCATCATTGCGGCGATGGCGCATACGGCGGAATACGCTTTCCATGCGTATCTGTTCGCCGCCGGCAGCCTGGCCGCGGTGTTCGCGATCATTGATCGCTATTTCAACCGGCCGGCACAGCTCCCGCCGCTGACCATCGACGGCAAACCCAATTACAATATGGGGCCGGTCAAGTTCGCCACCGTCGCGGCTATGGTCTGGGGCATCGCCGGTTTCACCGTCGGCCTGCTGGCGGCTTTGCAACTCGCCTATCCGGTGCTCAACTTCGATCTCGCCTGGCTGTCATTCGGCCGCCTGCGCCCGCTGCACACCTCTGCGGTGATTTTCGCCTTCGGCGGCAACGTCCTGATCGGAACATCCTTCTACGTTGTGCAGCGCACATGCCGCGCGCGGCTCGCCGGCGACCTGTCGCCATGGTTCGTCGTGCTCGGCTACAATTTCTTCATTGTCATCGCCGGCACCGGCTATCTGCTCGGCATCACCCAATCCAAGGAATATGCCGAACCTGAATGGTATGCCGATTTGTGGCTGACAATCGTCTGGGTCGTCTATTTCCTTGTGTATCTTGGCACCATCATGCGGCGCAAGGAACCGCACATCTATGTCGCGAACTGGTTCTACCTCGCCTTCATCCTGACCATCGCGGTTCTGCATATCGGCAATAACGCCGCGATCCCGGTGTCGCTGTTCTCGCCGAAATCCTACATCGTCTGGGCGGGCGTACAGGACGCGATGGTGCAGTGGTGGTACGGCCATAACGCGGTCGGCTTCTTCCTGACCGCCGGCTTCCTCGCCATCATGTATTACTTCATTCCGAAGCGCGCCGACCGGCCGGTCTATTCCTACCGGCTGTCGATCGTGCACTTCTGGGCGCTGATCTTCCTCTACATCTGGGCCGGCCCGCATCATCTGCACTATATGGCGCTGCCTGATTGGGCGCAGACGCTCGGCATGACCTTCTCGGTGATCCTGTGGATGCCCTCCTGGGGCGGCATGATCAACGGTCTGATGACGCTGTCGGGCGCGTGGGACAAGCTGCGCACCGATCCGGTGCTGCGCATGATGGTGGTCTCGGTCGCCTTCTACGGCATGGCGACTTTCGAAGGCCCGCTGATGTCGGTGAAGTCGGTCAACTCACTATCACACTATACCGACTGGACCATCGGCCACGTCCATTCCGGCGCGCTCGGCTGGGTCGGTTTCGTGTCGTTCGGCGCGATCTACTGTCTGGTGCCGTGGCTGTGGAACAAGCGTGAGCTCTATTCCGTCAAGCTGGTCAACTGGCACTTCTGGATCTCGACCATCGGCATCGTCCTCTACATCTCGGCGATGTGGGTGTCGGGCATCATGCAGGGCCTCATGTGGCGCGCCTACACGT
>JAEWCJ010000078.1 GCA_023390695.1 Pseudomonadota bacterium
AGCCGCCGGACTGGTAGTGGAAATTCTGCAGATAATAGTCGGGCCGCGTGCCGCGCGTGGTCTCGTTCAGCACTTCGGCGTGGTTGCCGTCTTCGCGGCGGCGATGGATCTCCGGCAGATCGTCGAAGAACAGCCGCGAGCGGTGCAGCAGGGTCGGCAGCGAGCCGTCGTGATCGGCCGGCAGCGGGTAGAGCCCGGCCTCGACATTGGCGAGATCGCGCAGGAACAGATCTGCCATGTCGGCATAGAGCCGGGTCTGGCTCGGCACGCGGCCGCTGCGGCGGGCGGGCGGCGGCACGGTCTCGCCCTGGCGGCGCCGCACTTCCTTCGCCAGCTGCTGCACGGCATAGCCATGCCCCACATACCAGGCGACGCGCGGCAACTGGCGGGCGCCGTAACCGAGGCGGGTGGCGAAACGGGCAAGCGGATGGGCCATGATGCGGTCCCTGCAGGAATCTGTCGCGCCCCCGCCGTCACTATAGCAACGCGGGTGTGGCCTGCCTATGGAACCGCTTCCGCGGGACATGGCAGGTGTATATGTAAGGCCCGCCTCACGATTCACGACACCACGCAGCACAGACATGCCCAAGGCCGTTGCCGGACCCGAAATCGAGCGCCTGATCCAGCTTCTGGCGCGGCTGCCGGGGCTCGGCCCGCGCTCGGCGCGGCGCGCCGCCTTGCATCTGATCAAGAAACGCGAGCAATTGATGGCGCCGCTCACCGATGCGCTGGAGACCGCGCAGAGAAGCATCGTGGTCTGCCGGACCTGCGGCAATATCGACACGCATGATCCCTGCACCGTCTGCACCGACGGCAAACGCGACCCCTCGGTGATCGTGGTGGTGGCCGATGTTGCCGATCTCTGGGCGCTGGAGCGCGCCGGCGCGGTGAATGCGCGCTATCACGTGCTCGGCGGCACGCTGTCGCCGCTCGACGGCGTCGGCCCGCAGGAACTCAGCATCGACGCGCTGGTCTCGCGCGCGCACGAGCCGGCGGTGACGGAAGTGATCCTCGCGCTCAACGCCACGGTCGACGGCCAGACCACGGCGCATTACATCACCGACCTCCTGCACAACGCCAACGTGAAGGTGACGCGGCTGGCGCATGGCGTGCCGGTCGGCGGCGAACTCGACTATCTCGACGAAGGCACGCTGTCGGCGGCGATCAAGCAGCGGACGCTGATCTAGCTTCTCTCGTTTCTGCGTCGCAGATGGTGCGGAGGCCGTCTCTTGACAAACGTCCATATGTCGAGAAATATCGACACATGGACAAGGAGCAAGCCATTCTCGCCCTGGCGGCGCTGGCGCAGGCGACACGGATGGATGTCTTCCGTCTGCTTGTGAAGCATGAGCCGGAAGGCGCTGCCGCCGGCGATGTCGCTGCCGCGCTCTCGGTCCCCCACAACACACTGTCATCGCATCTCGCGGTTCTGGAGCGTGCCGGTCTCATCTCGTCGCAACGTCACGGCCGCTCGATCGTGTACCGCGCCGATCTCGCGGCGTTCGAGAAGGTCGCGCTGTTCCTGCTGAAGGATTGCTGCGGAGGGCGGCAGGAGATGTGCGCGTCGCTGATCGAGAATCTCAAGCCGTGCTGCGTGCCCAAAAGCAAGCCGGCCACCCGCAAGCCGGCGCTTCAAAGGAAATAGTCGTGAATCTCTTCGAACGCTATCTGTCGGTGTGGGCCGCCGCCTGCATCGTGGCAGGCATTGCGCTCGGGCATGTGGTTCCGGGCTTCTTCGCACTCATCGCGCAAGCGGAAATCGCCAAGGTGAATTTCGTTGTGGCGGTGCTGATCTGGCTGATGATCGTTCCGATGCTGCTGAAGATCGATTTCGGCGCGCTCGGGGAAGTCAAAAATCATTGGCGCGGCGTGGGCGTCACGCTGTTCATCAACTGGGCGGTTAAGCCTTTCTCCATGGCGCTGCTCGCGGCGGTGTTCATCGGGTACCTCTTCGCGCCGATCCTGCCATCAGACCAGATCCAGTCCTACATCGCCGGTCTCATTTTGCTCGCGGCTGCGCCCTGCACCGCCATGGTGTTTGTCTGGTCGAATCTGTGCGACGGCGAGCCCCATTATACGCTTAGTCAGGTGGCGCTGAACGACGTCCTGATGGTACTCCTGTTCGCGCCGCTGGTTGGGCTGCTGCTGGGTGTGGCCTCGATCACCGTCCCTTGGAGCACGCTACTGCTCTCGGTGGTTCTCTATATTGTCGTTCCCGTCATCATCGCGCAGCTCTGGCGTCGTAGGTTATTGGTGTCGGGGCCGCAGGCGCTTACGCAGACGCTGACTGCGTTGCAGCCATTGTCGCTGTCGGCGTTGCTGCTGACATTGGTGCTGCTGTTCGGTTTTCAGGGCGAGCAGATTCTGGCGCAGCCGCTGGTGATCGCACTGCTCGCGGTGCCGATCCTGATTCAGGTCTATCTGAATGCGGGTTTGGCCTATTGGCTCAGCCGCCGCTTTGGCGTCGCATGGTGCGTCGCCGCTCCTGCCGCGCTGATCGGGGCAAGCAACTTCTTTGAATTGGCGGTGGCGGCGGCGATCAGCCTGTTCGGGTTGAATTCGGGGGCTGCACTGGCGACCGTAGTCGGGGTGCTGGTCGAAGTTCCGGTCATGCTGTCAGTCGTCAAGATCGTCAAGGCGACGCGTGGCTGGTACGAAGCGGCATCAGTGTTGCCGCAGGCAGCAGACACCCAGGCGGGGAGTCCGACATGACCATCACCATCTATCACAATCCGAAATGCGGCACCTCGCGCAACACGCTGGCCATGATCCGGCAAAGCGGAGAAGAGCCGGCGGTTGTCGAGTATCTGAAGACGCCGCCCAGCCGCGAGAAGCTGGTGGCGCTGCTGGCGGCGATGGGCGTGTCCGCGCGCGAGGTATTGCGCGCGAAGGAAAAGCTTTATGGCGAACTTGGTCTTGCCGATCCGGCCCTGAGCGAGGACCAATTGATCGATGCGATGTGCGCGCATCCCGTCCTGATCAACCGGCCGATCGTCGAGACGCCGAAGGGCGTCCGCCTGTGCCGGCCGTCCGAGCGGGTGCTCGAGATCCTTCCGAACCCGGAAATCGGGCGGTTCGTGAAGGAGGACGGCGAGATCGTGACGCCGCGCAGGAGCTAAGCTCCGATAGTGTCACGCCACGCGAAAGCGAGGCATCCGGCTAGCTCAGGCTTTTTATTGAATCGTGGTGGTGCGATTACGGATCGCCGGCCGGAGTTTATCATCCGACCGCGCTTCGTGCGGACTAGGTAGCGGGCGATGACCCAATCTGCAGAACAGGATGAGATGGTGTCCGAGCGCTTTTTTGTCATCACCGGCGGGCCCGGCTCCGGCAAGAGCACCTTGCTCGCGGCGTTGAAACGCGAAGGCTTTGCGGTTGTGGAAGAAGCAGGCCGTACGATTATCAGGCAAGAGGTGCAGTCGTCCGGCCGGGCGCTGCCATGGATTGATCTGGCATTGTTCGCCGAAAGGATGTTTGTGCAGGATTTGCGGAGCTATCAGTCGGCAGGCAGCGAGAGCGGTCTTGTGTTTTTTGATCGCGGCCTTCTCGACGTGCTGGGCTATCTCAGACTGATGAATTTGCCGGTGCCCGCGCATATGACCGCGCTTGCCGGCGTGCGCCGCTACAATCGTACTGTTTTCATCGCGCCGGCCTGGCCGGAGATTTTCACGCAGGACGCGGAACGAAAGCAAAGTCCAGAGGAGGCGGAGCGCACCTGCCGCGCGATGATCGATATCTACAGCGAATACGGTTACGAGCTGCGCGAGCTTCCGCGCGATACGGTCGCGGCGCGGGTCGCGTTCGTTCGCAGCGCGATCGGCGCGAGCTAGTCGTCCGCCGCGACGATCTTGGGCTTGTCCAACGTCTTGAAGTGACCGTGCGCCTGCAGCCATGCCAGCAGTATGAGTCCGGGAATCGCCGCCAGCGAGGTGATCGCGAAGAACAATGCCCAGCCGGTCTCTTCCGCAACGAAGCCGCCGCCGGAGGCGAGCGTGGTGCGTCCGACCGCGGCGAGCGCGGTGAGCAGCGCGAACTGCGTCGCGGTATGCAGCCGCACGCCGCACAAGGCCGACAGATAGGCGACGAAAATCACCGTGCCGATGGAGCCGGTGAAATTCTCGAACACGATGGTGGCGGTGAGCGCCGGCACGCTGGTGCCGATCAGCGCCAGCCAGGAGAAGGAGAGGTTCGACACCATCTGCAGGATGCCGCCGATCCACAGGCTGGTGGAGAGTGGCAAGGCGCGCGCCACCATGCCGCCGGCAAAGCCGCCGATCAGCGCCGCGGCAAAGCCGACGCCCTTCACGATCGCCGCATACACCGCCTTGTCGAAGCCGATGTCGATGACGAAAGGTGCGGTGAGCACACCGGCGAAAGCGTCGCAGAACTTGTAGAGCACCACGAAGAGGAGAATGAGAATCGCCGCGTCGCGCGTCAGGAATTCCTTGAACGCGCCGAAGGCGGTGAGGGCGACGCGGCTGAGCGGGTCACGGCCCCTTTCAAGATTTTCCGGCGCCGGCGGTTCGGTGGCGAGCATCGACGCGATCAGGCCGACACCCATCAATGCGGCCGCCGCGGTAAAGCCCCATCGCCACGAGGCCTGCAGCGGGAGGCCGAGATGGCCGAACCAGGCGGCGAGTGCAATGACACCGGCGCCCGACGCCAGCATGCCGACGCGATAGGCGGCGACATAGCCGGCCATGCCGGCGGCCTGCTCGCTGGTGTCGAGGCTTTCCACGCGGAAGGCGTCGATGACGATGTCCTGCGTTGCCGATGCGGCCGCCACCATCACCGCGCCGAGCGCCACCGGCCAGAGCGCGACGGTGGGGTTCTGCACGGCGAGGAACAGGATCGCGGCGATCAGCAGCAATTGCGTGAAGACCAGCCAGCCGCGACGCCGCCCGAGCAATCTCGAAAGGACCGGGACATCGAGCGCATCGACCAGCGGCGCCCAGAGGAACTTGATGGTGTAGGGCAGGCCGACCAGCGCATACAGGCCGATGGTGCGGATGTTGACGCCGCTTTCGGTCATCCATACCGCCAGCGTCGCGCCGGACAAGGCCAGCGGCATGCCGGAGGAAAAGCCGAGCAGAATGACGATCAGGACGCGCGGCTTGAGATAGACCGCGAGGGCGTCGAGGAAGGTGGATTTGGGGGGAGCGGGCGTTTCGAGCGGGGTCATAAGCCTCGGGCGCTTCAACTGCTGCGTCATGCCCGGCCTTGTGCCGGGCATCCACGTCTTTATTCGGGCAAGGCGTGGATGGCATTGCAGCTCAGGCTTGCCCGAGTTGCAAATCATTAAATTGCGCAGGACGGGTTAACCCGACCTGCGGTGACAAGCCCGGCCATGACGCTAAACAACTCATGGAGAATAGTCACTCTCCCGCCTCCAGCCTGCGTGCGGGAATCGGCGCCGGGATCACCACGTTGTCGTCGATGTCGCCGTCGAACTCGACCTCGCGGATGCGGGCGCCGCGCTTCTCGACCTTGTCGGCGGACACCAGAATCTGCCGGATGTCTTCGTTCGCCTGTCCGAAATGGTGGTGCAGCTTGCTGACGCGGTCGCGCAGGCGTTTCAGGTCGTCCATCAGATGTCCGACCTCGGCGTGAATCTTGTCGGCGGCCTCGCGCATGCGGGCGTCACGATGAATCTGCTGGATCACCTGAATGGCGAGCATGAGCAGCGACGGCGAGACGATGACCACCTTCGAGCGGAACGCCTTCTGGATCATGTCGTCGAACTGGTCGTGCAGCTCGGCATAGACCGATTCCGACGGCACGAACATCAAAGCGAGATCCTGCGTCTCGCCGGGGATCAGGTATTTGTCGGCGATGTCGGCGATATGCTTGCCGACATTCTGGCGCAGCAGACGCCCGGCGAGGTTGCGGTCCTCGTCTGACTTGGCGTCGCGCAGGGCGGTGACCGCTTCCAGCGGGAATTTCGCGTCGACGATCAGCGGCCGCTGGTCCGGGAAGAAGATGGCGCAATCGGGCCGCGTGCGGTTGGACAGCGTGAACTGGAACTCGTAGGTGCCCTTCGCGAGCCCGTCCTGGATGATCATCTCCATGCGGCCCTGGCCGAAGGCGCCGCGCTGCTGCTTGTTGGTGAGCACGTTCTGCAGCGACGTCACCTGGGTCGCGAGCTGGGTGATGTTCTGTTGCGCGGCGTCGATCACGGCGAGCCGCTCGTTCAGCTTCTGCAGGTTGTCGGTGGTCTGCTGCGTCGTGTTGTGCATCGACTGGCCGAGGCGGTCGGTGACCGCGTCGAGCCGGGCATGCACCGCGCGCTGCAATTCGGCGTGCTGGGCGTGCAGCATCTGGCCCATGGCGCGCACCTGGCCGGCGGTGTCCGCCTGCAGACGGTGCAGCTCCGCCATCCGCTGCGCAGCCGCTTCCTCGGCCGCCAGCGCCGCCGCCGCATCTTCGCGCCGCCGCCTTGCGCGCATGACCAGCAGCACGATCAGCGCGACGAGGCCGCCCAGCACGATGGCGGCGGCGGCCGCCAGCAGGCCGGCGACAAGAACGGGGTCCAGCTCCTGAAGCCGGGCGAGCGCGGGGGCGGTGTCCATCCGGGCTTCCTAGCACGATTGGGGAGAGGCGAGAACGAAGAGGGAACGGCGGCTGTCTCCTGCCTGCGCGGCGGGGGAGGGGGTGATGCGTAACCCAGGCGAAGGACGTGCGAGACGGCTCAATTGACCCTCCGCCCCGGACCGCTTACATCGCGCGCATGGCACTTCGCGACATTCTGATCATTCCCGACAAGCAATTGCGCCTCGTCTCCCAGCCGGTGGAGCGGGTGGACGACACCGTGCGCAAGCTGGTCGAGGACATGTTCGAGACCATGTATGACGCGCCGGGCATCGGCCTCGCCGCCATCCAGATCGGCGAGCCGGTGCGGGTGGTGACCATGGACGTCGCCAAAAAGGACGACGAGAAGGAGCCGCGCGTCTTCATCAATCCGGAAATCGTCTGGTCTTCGGAGGAGATGAATGTGCACGAGGAGGGCTGTCTCTCGATCCCCGATTATTACGAGGAGGTCGAGCGCCCGGCACAGGTGAAGGTCAAATATCTCGACCTCGACGGCAACTTGCAGGAAGTGCATGCCGACGGTCTGCTGTCGATCTGCCTGCAGCATGAGATCGATCACCTGAACGGCGTGCTGTTCATCGACCACCTGTCGAAACTGAAACGCGACCGCGTCATCAAGAAATACACGAAGCTCGCCAAACACGCGGCGGAGTGACTGCATGCCGCTGCGTCTGATCTTCATGGGCACGCCGGATTTCGCGGTGCCGACGCTGATCGAACTGGTCGGCGCCGGGCATGAGATCGCCGCCGTCTATACGCGGGCGCCGAAGCCGGCCGGCCGCGGCATGGACCTGCAGGACACGCCGGTCGCGCGCGAGGCGAAGCGCCTCGGCCTGCCGGTGCTGACGCCGGCGAGCCTGAAGAGCGCGGAGGCGCAGGCCGAGTTCCGCGCCTATGGCGCCGACGCTGCGGTGGTCGTCGCCTATGGGCTGATCCTGCCGAAACCGGTATTGGAAGCGGTGCCGCTCGGCTGCTTCAATCTGCATGCGTCGATCCTGCCGCGCTGGCGCGGCGC
>JAEWCJ010000131.1 GCA_023390695.1 Pseudomonadota bacterium
ATTTCAGGCTGACCGAAAATCTCAAATTGACGGTGGCGGCGGAAACCGGCGTGTCCACTGCGCCCAGCAGCGGCGGCAGCTTTGCCCCGGTGGCGTGGGACGATCCCGTGGCGTCGGCGCGGCTGCATTATCAGGCCGATGATCTGACCCTGCAGCTATCGGGCCTGTATCATGAACTGACGGTGGGCGGCGCGACCACATTTCTGCGCCGCTTCAACCGCGCGCGCGAGGAACGCATGGCGGGCTGGGCGGCGAGTTTCGGCCTGACCCGTGCGCTGCCGCAGATATCCGAGGGCAGCGAATTCAGCATGCAGGCGACCTACGCGGTCAACGCGTCCTCGTATCTTGGCACCGCCGCCGATCTGGCGTCGTTCTCCGCGCTCATTCCGATGCCGGGCGAAACCGAAGGCTGGAGTGTCGTCGGCTCCTATCATCACGCCTGGTCGGAGCAATGGTCGACGAATGTGATGGCAAGCCGTTTGGCCCTCGACATCAAGATGCCGCTGGCGTCGCCGAATGCGGTCGCGACCCGCTATGCCGCCAACCTGATCTGGAAGCCGGTGGACGATCTGCAGATCGGCGGCGAACTGGGCTGGGTGGATTTCACGCTGCGCCCGAATGGCGTCGCCGGATTTTTTCCCGGCACTGGCGGACAGGCGATGGTCGGCTATCTGTTCGCGACCTGGACGTTCTAGCGCGTTTTCAAGCGAAGTGGGCACCGGTTCGCGTGAAGAAAACGCGCCCAATCAAATGCCTAGAGTCTTTCGTCGTTTCCACGAAACTGTGAAAGACTCTAGCGCGCGACCTCAAGCCACCTGCATGGTCGTCAAACCCGCAAGCTCCGGATCGGTTTCGCAGATCACGCGGTTGCGGCCGTTGCGCTTGGCCGCGTAGAGGCACGCATCGGCGCGGGCGATCAGCGACTGAACGGTGTCGCCCGGGCGCAGGACCGCAGCGCCGACCGAAATCGTCACGCGCCCGAGATGCTCGCCGGTCGAGCGCTTCATCAGTTCCTTGCCCATGACCGCGCGCCGGATATGGTCGGCGACCGTCATGGCCTGGCGCAGGGTGGTTTGCGGCAGGATGATCGCGAATTCCTCGCCGCCATAGCGCGCGGCGGTGTCCTGACCCTTCACGTTCTGCTTCACCGACAGCGCGACGAGGCGCAGGACCTGATCGCCGGTCAGATGACCGAAGGTGTCGTTGAAGGTCTTGAAGTGGTCGATGTCGGTCATCAGGAGCGACAGCGTCTCGTTTTGCGCGGCCGCGGTGCGGATGGCCTCGACCAGCGTCTGATCGAAGAACTTGCGGTTGGCGAGGGAGGTCAGCGGGTCGGTGAGGCTCTCGGTGCGCGCGACCTCGAGATTTTCCTGGAGCTGGTTGATCTCCTGCTTGGAGGCGTTCAGCCGTGCTTCCAGCTTGCTGTTGGCGGCGTGCATTTCCTTCGCGGTCTGCACCAATCCCTCGACGATCGCGCGCACACCCTCGCGGTCGGCCGAGCCGAGCTGCTGGCTGGCACCGGCGAGATTGGCGGAATAGGTCGTGGCATTGCCGACGGCGGTATCCATCATCGACATCACCTGCTCGATCTCGTTCATCACGCGCGAGCTGACCTTGTCGATACGGTCGCTGAGGCGCGTCGGCGAGAGATAGGTGCTGTAGACCTGTTCGATGTCGGCTTCCGAGAGCGTGCCGCTGCGGGCCAGCATCTCGTTGATCATCTCGTTCAATGAGGGATTGTAGCCGGTCGCGTATTGATACCAGACTTCGTAGTTGCGCGGAGTCGCCGGCTGGCGCAGAGCCTTGATCTGTCCCAAAGCGATTTCGGCGAACGCCATGGTTCGCTCGTGATCATCGCTCTGCGCGGTCATCTGGTCCCCGAACGCTCAAGAAAAACCAATGGCTGCCTCCGGGGATGATCCCTGCGGCAGCCGATTTTCGCATTGTGATGGACGGGGGTGAAAGCGGGGTAAATACAATCGCAATGCCAACCCTTAAGAACTGGAAAATATCGGGCTATCAAATGCGCTGTATATTGCACGAGGTGAAAAAGAACGCTCCGTCTAAGCCTTGAGACGGACGGGACGCAGCAGAAAGGCCGGCAGATGAGACATGTCGGCGTCTGCATCGTGGGATACGGCCGGCCTGTTGCGGCGCGCCTCGTTCAACTGCGCGACCGGGGCCGGCTTGCGCGAACTGTCTTTACGCGGGGCATCCTTGCGGCTGTCCTGGCGTGGCTCCTGGCGCGAAGCACTCTGGCGTGCGCCGTTGCGCTGACGGCCTTGCCGGCGCGGGCGGTCGTCCTCGAGCTCGCTCTCCGACGGCTTGTCGCCGGCCCAGGGAATGCTCTGGCCGATCAGCTTTTCGATCGCCGCCAGCGACTTTGTGTCGGCCGGCGAGACGATGGTGATCGCCGTGCCCAGCTTGCCGGCGCGGCCGGTGCGGCCGATGCGGTGCACGTAATCGTCCGCATGGTGCGGCACGTCGAAATTGAACACGTGGCTGACATCCGGAATGTCGAGACCGCGTGCGGCGACATCGGACGCCACCAGCAGCGAGGCCTCTCCCTGGCGGAACTTGTCCAGCGCCGCCATGCGGGCCGTCTGATCCATGTCGCCATGCAGGCAGACGGCATTGAACCCGTGCTTGACCAGCGACCGGTGCAACTGCGCGACCTCGCGCTTGCGGTTGCAGAAGATGATGGCGTTCTTGAACGGGTCTTGCGCCTTGATGAGGCGGCGCAGCGTGTCGCGCTTCTCGTAATCTTCGCGCTTGGACTTGACCAGTTGCTGGGTGATGGTGGAGGCGGCGGTTGCCGGACGCGAGACTTCGACCTTGACCGGCGTGTGCAGGAACTGCTCGGTCACGCGCTGGATTTCCGGCGGCATCGTCGCCGTGAAGAACAGCGTCTGGCGGGTGAAGGGGACCAGCTTGCAGA
>JAEWCJ010000158.1 GCA_023390695.1 Pseudomonadota bacterium
CGCGAGCAGTTCGGCGGCGCGCGTCTTGCGCTCGCGGCGCGGCACACCGGCCGCCGCCAAGGCATAATGAAGATTGCCGGCGGCGCTGCGCCGGAGCATGACCGGCCGCTGGAAGACGATGGCCCGCCGCACCGGCGGCACGGCGGTCCGGCCGCCCCAGGTGACGCGGCCGCGCGTCGGCGCGATCATCCCCATCGCCACGCGCATCAGCGTGGTCTTGCCCGATCCGTTCGGGCCGAGAAGAACAGTCGGATCTCCGGCGCTGATCTTCAGCGAAATATGGTCGAGGATGGTCACCTCGCGCGCGAGGATCGACACGTCTTCGAGCATTACCGGCAGGTCGGAGGACGGCGCGCGCATGCTCACCCCGCGTAGCGTTCGCCGGCCCGGCGCACGCCCCAGGCCAGGGCATTCACGATAATCACCAGCATCATCAGGACGATACCGAGACCGATGGCGAGCGGCAGGTCGCCCTTGGAGGTCTCCAGCGCGATCGCCGTGGTCATGGTGCGGGTGAAGCCGTCG
Source organism: Pseudomonadota bacterium (assembly GCA_023390695.1). Next base: position 526 of record JAEWCJ010000158.1, read on the forward strand.
ATATTGCCGCCGACGATGATGACGGCCCCGACCTCCGCCGCCGCCCGCCCGAATCCTGCAAGCAAAGCAGTGAGTAAGCTGAACCGCGCATCCATGATGAGGGTGACGATGCGCCCGGCCGGACCGACATTGAGCGCCGCAAGCTCGTCGCGATATTCCGCCCACAGATCCTCGATGGTCTGCCGCGACAGCGCCGCGATGATCGGCAGGACCAGGATGGTTTGCGCGATGATCATCGCCTGCGGCGTGAACAGAATCCCCCAGGATCCCAAGGGGCCGGAGCGCGACAGCGCAAGGTAAACCAGCAATCCGGCGACCACCGGCGGCAGACCCATCAAGGCGTTGAGCAGCACGATCGCGGTGTTGCGGCCGGGAAAACGGGTCAACGCGATCAGCGCCCCGATCGGGATACCGAGCAGCGCCGCGAGGCCGACCGCCGACAGGCTGACAAAAAGCGACAGGCGCACGATGGCCATGAGGGCCGGGTCGGCTCGCAGGACAAGATCCAGCGCTGACGCATCCGTGGGCATGTCATTTCCCTTCGGATTTTAGTTGCACTTGCTGTCCCGAATGGTCAATTTTTGAAATTGGTTCATATAACTGCATATATGTTCATGCATGAATTGCTGACCACGGACGAAGCGGCGACCTATTTGCGGCTGAGTGAGCGCAAGCTGTACGAGCTTGTGGCCGAGGGCGCCGTTCCCTGCAGCAAGGTCACCGGCCGCTGGCTGTTTCCAAAAGCCGCGCTGGACCGCTGGGTGGCGACCGGGCTGGCGCAGCTGCAATTCGCGCGGGCGGCTCCTCCCCCGATCGTCGGCGGCAGCCATGATCCGCTGCTGGAATGGGCCTTGCGGGACAGCGGGGCGGGCCTCGCCAGCCTTCCGGAAGGCAGCGAATCGGGCCTGCGGCGTCTGGCCCGGGGCGAAGTCGCGATTGCCGCGATCCATTTGCACAGGATCGACGACGCCACGGCTGATGCCAATGTCGACGCAATCAAAGCCTCGCCCGGCCTGCATGACGCCGTTCTGATCGCCTTTGCCCGGCGGGAACAGGGGCTTCTGGTGCCCCGCGGCAACCCGCTGGGCCTTGCCGATATGCGCTCAGTCGCCGCCAAGACAGCCCGCATGGCGCAACGGCCTGCGGGCGCCGGCGCGCAATTGCTGTTGCTCGCCCTGCTTTCCGCCAGCCAGTTGACGCCCGACGCTCTTACTCTCGTGAAGGATGTCTGCCCGACCGGAAACGATGTTGCCCAGACGATCCGCGCCGGGCGCGCCGATTGCGGCATCGCCACGCGCGCCGTGGCCGCTTCCGCCGGGCTCGATTTTCTTCCTTTGATTTGGGAGAGTTTCGATCTGGTCCTGCGGCAGCGGGACTATTTTCTGGATGAGCCGCAGAAGCTGATGAATTTCATGCGGTCCGGCGCCTTTGCCGCGCAGGCCCGCGAACTCGGCGGATACGACATCGCGCAAGCCGGACAGGTCCGCCTCGTCAATTAACCACCGGACTTTCCCCCTGGGCTGCTTGTTCGCTTGTCAGGGGCCTTCCCATGGCTATATTGCGCGCCTCCGCGAGGTTTCGCGATCAGGAGAGGTGGCCGAGTGGCTGAAGGCGCACGCTTGGAAAGCGTGTATACGGGCAACCGTATCGAGGGTTCGAATCCCTCTCTCTCCGCCATCATCCAGAATTGCGATTCGACATCCCTTCCTCCGTTCTGATGCAGCTTGTCGTTGGCTTTCAGGCCTGACGTCCGGCCGCGGACTAAGCCACGAGCGGACGCGGCGGGTCCACCGCGTGGTCTGGGGTGCAACCATCTGTTGTGTTTCGTTTTGATGCCGGGAGTAAAATGGAAATGCTCGATGAAAAGCTTGAGCCAATTTTTGCCGATGTCCTACGCCGCAATCCGGGCGAGGAGGAATTTCACCAGGCGGTGCGTGAGGTCCTCGACAGCCTCGGCGCGGTCATAGCCAAACACCCCGATTATGCCGAAGGTGCGCTGATCGAGCGCATCTGCGAGCCGGAGCGCCAGATCATCTTCCGCGTCCCCTGGGTCGACGACAAGGGCCAGGTCCAGATCAACCGCGGCTTTCGCGTTCAGTTCAATTCCGCGCTCGGCCCGTTCAAGGGCGGCCTGCGCTTTCATCCCACCGTGCTGCTCGGCACCGTGAAATTCCTCGGCTTCGAGCAGGTGTTCAAGAACGCGCTGACCGGCATGCCGATCGGCGGCGGCAAGGGCGGCTCCGATTTCGATCCGAAGGGGCGTTCCGTCGGCGAGGTCATGCGCTTCTGCCAATCCTTCATCACCGAATTGTACCGTCATCTCGGCGAATATACCGATGTGCCGGCCGGAGACATCGGCGTCGGCCAGCGCGAGATTGGCTACATGTTCGGCCAGTACAAGCGCATCACCAACCGCTACGAATCCGGCGTGCTGACCGGCAAGGGGCTCACTTGGGGTGGATCGCAGGTCCGCTCGGAA
>JAEWCJ010000167.1 GCA_023390695.1 Pseudomonadota bacterium
GTTTCTTCCCCGATCTTCTGACAGTGGAAGGCGATGTCGGCGCCCGCCATCTGATCGGGCAATACGCGGAGGCGGTGGTCGAGGTCCCGGTTACCGGGAAGGGTGCATTTGCTGACGTCGACACCCCCGACGCCCTGAGCGCCGCCAAAGCGGAACTCGAGCGCAGCTAGGCCTTCGCAAGTAGCTGATATGAAAGAGTAAATGTTGCGCTGCCCCGGAAACCTCGGGGCAGCGCTTGAAATTGCGCCCTGCTATAATTATGACTGACTAGTCAGTCATAATAGAGGCGCGGTCATGTCAGCGAAGACGCGTTCGAAACCGAAGGCCGGCATGCCTGCCGAAGCTCAGGGCGGGTCCTTGCGCTCCAAAAAGGACAGGGCCGCACAAAGCGCCGCCCGTCGCGAGGTGATCCTGAAGGCTGCGCTCGATGAATTTTCAGCGGGCGGATTTGCGGCGACACGGCTTGACGATGTCGCGCGCCGCGCCGGCGTCGCCAAGGGCACCATCTATCTGTATTTCGCAGACAAGGAGACGCTCTTTCAGGAGATCGTGCGCAGCATGCTGACCCCGCTGGTCGGCAATCTGGAAAATCTGCGCAATCTCGACGCACCTTTCCGCGTGATCGCGGACCAGATCGTCGGCCTGTTTGTCAGCGAAGTTCTGGAAACGGACCGCAAGAATATTATCCGGCTGATCATCGCCGAAGGCCCGCGCTTTCCGAAGATTGCTGAGTTTCATTACCGGGAAGTGGTCAGCCGCGTGATGGCCGCGATTCAGGCGATCCTGCAACGCGCCGTCGAGCGCGGCGAGATCGAGCACAAGGCGCTCGCCCAGTTTCCGCAATTGCTCTTCGCCCCGGCCTTGATGGCCGTCATCTGGAACAGTCTGTTCGCGCGTTTCTCGCCGCTCGATGCACGGGCATTCCTGCGTGCGCATCTCGATATCATTCTTTCTGAAAGGCCCGCGTCATGACCCGTCGATACCTAGCCGGTCTGGTCCTGGCCTTTGTTGCGCTCGCGGCCGGAGCCTGCAGCAAGACCGACGAGAACCTGCTGCAGGGCTGGGTTGAGGCTGACTTCATTTTTGTCAGCCCGGACGAGCAGGGGCGTATCGAGGATATGAAAGTGCGGGAAGGTGATCGCGTGGAGCAGGGCGCCTTGCTGTTCACGCTCGATTCCGATCTTCAGCGCGCCGACCTCGGCGTCGCGGAAGCCGCCTACACCGGAGCCAAGCATAATTTTGAACGTGCGCAGAATCTTCTCAAAGTGGCGGCGGGGACGCAGAAGGCCTATGACGATGCCCTGGCATCCTACCGCGACACCGAGGCGCGCCTGAATGCTGCCCGGACGCGGCTCGATCGGCGCCGGGCTTTCAGCCCGGTCACGGGGACCGTGCATCAGATCTACTTCCGGCCGGGAGAGACCGTTCCGGCGGGCAAACCGGTGATGGCCTTGCTGCCGCCGGGAAACATAAAAGTGCGTTTCTTTGTTCCGGAAGCGATGCTCCCGCGGATCGCCATCGACGACCAGGTCGAGGTGAGCTGCGACGGCTGCGCCAACTCGATTGAAGCCAGGGTCAGCTTCATTTCGCGCAATGCCGAATTCACGCCGCCGGTGATCTATTCGCTGGAGGAGCGTCACAAGCTGGTCTATCTGGTGGAAGCGCGCGCAGAGAATGTGGAGTTTCTGCGCGTCGGCCAGCCGGTCGATGTCCGTGTCCATCCGCGGGAGGCAGGCAAGTGACCGCACCTTCCGACATCGCGATTGATGTTCACGGCCTGACCAAATCGTTCGATGGCCGGGTGGTCGTGCGCGATCTGTCGATGCAGGTGAAACGCGGAATGATCTATGGCTTTCTGGGGCCGAATGGCTCCGGCAAGACCACGACCATCCGCATGCTGTGCGGTCTGCTGACGCCGGATAAGGGCAGCGGGACATGCCTTGGCTATGACATCCGCACCGAGGCGAACGAGATCAAGCTGCATGTCGGTTACATGACGCAGCGCTTCAGCCTGTACCAGGACCTGTCGGTGCGCGAGAATCTCGAATTCGTGGCGCGGCTATATTGTCTTCCTGATCCCACCGGCGCAGCGCGCGCGATGATCGGACGGCTCGGGTTGCAGGGGCGGGAGGAGCAACTCGCCGGTTCGTTGTCGGGCGGCTGGAAGCAGCGGCTGGCGCTCGGGGCCTGTACCTTGCCAAATCCGAAATTGCTGCTGCTGGACGAGCCGACCGCCGGCGTGGATCCCAAGGCGCGGCGCGAATTCTGGAACGAGATTCATGCGCTCGCGGCCGACGGCCTCACCGTTCTGGTCTCGACCCATTACATGGACGAAGCCGAGCGTTGTCACGAGATCGCCTATATCGCCTATGGCGAGTTGCTGGTGCATGGCACGGTCGAGGAGGTGATCGAGCATTCGGCGCTGGTCACCTATACCGTCAGCGGCGGCGATATGACCGCCCTGCTGCATGAACTCGACGGAAAGCCGGGGGTCGATATGGTGGCTCCGTTCGGCAACAACCTGCATGTCTCCGCCCGTGACGCCAACGCGCTGGAGGCAGCGATTGCGCCCTATCGCAACCGGAGCGGCCTGACCTGGACGAAATCCGAGCCGTCGCTCGAAGACGTGTTCATCGATCTGATGGCCCGGGCGCGGGATAATTTTCAATGAGCGTCCTCGACACCCAGACGCCGGCGGGCGGGTTCTGGCGCCGCACGTGGGCGATGCTCATCAAGGAGTTCATCCAGTTGCGGCGCGACCGCGTGTCGTTCGCCATGATCGTGATGATCCCGCTGGTCCAGTTGATTCTGTTCGGTTACGCCATCAACACCACGCCGCGGGATTTGCCGACGGCCGTCTTGCTGCAGGAGAGCAGCGATGTGGGACGTTCGATCCTGAAGGCGCTCGAGAACACGCGCTATTTCAAGGTCACGCATCAGGTGACCGACGAGGTCGAATTCGACCGGCTGATCCAGTCCGGAACGGTGCTGTTCGGTGTGGAGATTCCGCGCGGCTTTGAACGCGCGCTGCGGCGCGGAGAGAAACCGGCCCTGCTGGTCGCGGCCGACGCGACCGATCCCGTCGCCTCGGGTTCGGCGCTGGGCGCGCTCGGCCAGCTCGTGCGCACGGCTCTGCAGAACGACCGTGCCGTTCCCGAAGCCGCGCAGCCTGCATTCGAAATCCGGCAGCATGCCCGCTACAACCCGGCGGCCGATACCGCGTTGAATATCGTTCCGGGGCTCGTCGGTACCATTCTGACGATGACCATGCTGATTTTCACGGCCCTTTCTGTGACGCGTGAGATCGAGCGTGGCACCATGGAAAGCCTTCTCGCCATGCCGATCACGCCGATCGAAATCATGCTCGGCAAGATCGTGCCATATGTCATGGTCGGATTTGTACAGGCGGCGTTGATTGTCGGTACCGGCATCCTGTTGTTCGGTGTCCCCATCCTTGGCAGCCTCTGGCTGCTCGCGGCTCTGAGCACCCTGTTCATCGCGACCAATCTGTCGGTTGGCTATACATTCTCGACCGTGGCCCAGAACCAGCTGCAGGCCGTGCAGATGTCGATGATGTTCTTTCTGCCGAATATCTTGCTGTCCGGATTCATGTTTCCATTCGCCGGCATGCCATTCTGGGCGCAGTGGATAGGCGAAGCGCTGCCGCTCACGCATTACATCCGGATTGTGCGCGCGATCATGCTGAAGGGAGCCTCGCTCGCGGATCTGCAATATGATGCAGTTGCATTGTTCGTACTGATGTTGATTGCCATGACCATTGCGGTCACACGGTTCCGCCGCACGCTGGACTAGATCATCTGCGCACGAACACGCCGAGGCGCCCATAGAAGCTGTCGCGCTCGTCGTTGTCGAAGGCCCAGCCGAACCCGGCTGACCATTCCAGATTATCGGTCTTCAATCCTGTGACATGCAGGCCGAACCGCAACTGGCTGTAGTCGTTCCCGTCGGCAAAGCCGCCGATTTCCGGTCCGGCATAGAAGCCTTCGGGCAGGCGCCATCCAAATGCCAGTCTGGCCGAGTAGCTCGGTCCGATGGATGAGATGGAAACGTCTGCGCCGATCATCGTGAGCGGATCCGGTTCAAACCAGAGATCGAAGCCGCCGCGAATGCCCAGCTTGGTTCCCCGCAAGGAGCTCGATGGATCGTCCGGCGTGAGATCATGCTGCTGAATATCTAAGCCGGCGAACACCGAGAGCGTGAGGCGGTCCTTGTGAAAGCGCCAGCCGGGAAGGGCGAAAAAGATGACCTGCGAGCCTGTCACCTGGGTGTTCCCAAGCGCGCCCGACAAGTAGCGATAGCGTCCTCCGCCGAGCAGAAGTTTCAGTGTGAAGCCTTCGCGGTCGAGGCCGCGCGGAGACCAGAGCAAGCCGCCATACGAGAAGGATCCATGCCGCCAAAGATCGCCGCCGGAAAAGAACAAGGCGGTCTTCTCGTCGTCGATAGCGAGATCGGCCGACGCGGCATTGACGCAAACGCTGACTGTACTCGCGCCGAGCAGACAGGCCCGGACGAACGCCCCCACGCCACGCATGCTGAAGCCCGCGACAGGTCTGCACAACCGCAGCCTTAGCCTCCGGGCCGCAGATTAAATCAGGGGTTGTAGATTGTCAGCATTCAATCGTGCGCAGCGGGCGGCGCGATGAAGCGCCGGGGCGGCCGGCCGAAATTGCGACGCACCATGGCCGAAAAGGCGCTCGGGCTGGCATAGCCGACGGAAGAGGCGACCGAGGCCACGGATGCCCCCATGGCAAGGCGGGCCAAGCCATCGACCGCGCGCAGCCGGGCCCGCCATTCGCTGAAACTGAAGCCGGTTTCCGACCGGAAAAGACGCGCCAGGGTCCGCCGGCTAGCACCGGAGGCGTCCGCCCAATCGTCGAGGCTTTGCCCATCGTCGAGATTTTCCAGCAGACTGCGGGCGACGCGAAGCGCGCGCGGGTCGCGCGGCATCGGCACCGCCAGCCTGCGTTCCTGCATGCGGCCAAGTTCGGTCAGGATCAGTTGCGCGATCAGGCCGCCGCGGCCGCTCTCGTCATAATCGAGCGGCTCTTCCAGGGCGGCGAGAATGAGTTCGTGCAGCAGCGGGCTGATCTCGATCAGTGTCGGCCGTTCGGGCAGCGCCGCGCAGACCTTCTCGTCGATATAGATGGTGCGCATTTCCAGGTGCCCGCGCATCGCCATGCTGTGCGGATATTGCGGCGGCATCCAGAGCGCGAGGGCGGGCGGTACGATCCAGGCGGCCGTCGCCGTCTCGATCCGCATAATGCCGGTCATGGCGTGGATGAGCTGGCCGCGCCGGTGAATATGCAGGGGAATGCTGTCGCCGTCCCGCCAGGCCTTGGCCATGGCGGCCACGGGGCGGGGGGCATCGTCCAGATTCCTGCGGTATTCGGGGCGCATGGGCTTGGCCTGTTTGCGACGAAAATCGACCGAACATCGCATTTTGGCAAGGTTTATATTGGGTCGGCTCTCATCGATTCAGCCGGAAATGTCCATGACCGCCACGACCGCCGCCTTCAGCAGCCTGTCCCGGGAGAACCGGGTCTCGATCGGTTTCCTGAACTGGGCGCATGCCATTGACCATTACGTCATGCTGATTTTTCCGACCGTGGTGATCGGTCTCGAGGCGGTCTATGGGCGCAGCTACAGTGAATTGATTGCGCTTTCGACCGCCTCCTTCATCGCATTCGGGGTGTTTTCGCTGCCGGCCGGCTGGCTGGCCGACTATTGGAGCCGCCGCAACATCATGGCGGTGTTCTTTATCGGTTGCGGGCTGTCGCTGATCGCGGCCGGGGCCTCGCCGAACGTTTATTTTCTCGCCGCGGCGCTGGCCGCTTTGGGCATGTTTGCCTCGATCTATCATCCGGTCGGCATGGCGATGCTGATCGAGGCCTCGCAAGCGCGCGGGCGGGTGCTGGCCTTCAACGGCGTCTGCGGAAATATGGGGGCGGCGCTGGCGGCCGGCATCACGGCAGTCATCGCGACCTATTTCGGCTGGCGCATGGCCTTCGTGCTGCCGGCAATGCTGTGTCTCGCAACCGGCGCGGTCTATCTATGGATGGTGCCGAACGACCATCACCGCACCGCGACGCGCAAGTCCGCGCCCGACGTGAGGCTGTCCAAGCGTGCGGCCGTGATCATGTTCGGTCTGTTCATCCTGATCGCTTTGGGGGCTGGTCTTGCTTTCAACGTGATCTCCGTTGCGCTGCCCAAGCTGATCGACGAGCGGATTGGCCATGATGTCAACCTGATGGCGGTCGGCGGCCTTGCCACCGGGGTTTTTCTGGTCGGGGCAGTGGCGCAGCTTGCGATGGGACGGCTGGTCGAGCGGACCGCTCCCACCATCCTGCTGACGCTGATCACGGCGACCTTGCTGATCGGCGTGTTCTGGACGGTCTATGCGAGCGGCATGGTGCTGATGGCGGCGCTGGCGATCACGATGATCGGACTTTACGGGCAGGTCACCGTCAATGACGTGGTGATCGCGCGTTACACGGCCGATGCCTGGCGCGGGCGCGTCTATGCCGTGCGCTATTTCCTGGTCTTCATCTCGTCAGGCGCGGCGGTGGCGTCGATCGCCTATCTGCATGCCCGCGGCGGATTTGATCTGGTCTTGCTGGCGACCGCGGGCATTTGCTTCGTCTTCTTCGCGGCCACTGTCGGTGTCGCCATTCTGGTGTCGGGTGTCGACGGGCGTAGACGGGCGGTGGTCCCGGCCGAGTGAGGCGCCGCTAGACTAGAAGATGGCGGGCAGCAGATTTTCAATCTTTGCGCCGGTTTCTTCGTGCACGATCTCGGCGATCCGGCTGCGATGGCAGACGCACGGGTCGCGTTCGAAGCAGAGCAGACAGATCCGGCGGCTGGAGCGCACCAGAGCCAGCAATTCGTCCATCGCTTCCCTGGCTTCGGGCGTCTTGAGATGTTTGTTGTAGATGCGCCAGAGCGTCTTGAGATCGCCTTTGCGGGCGGCCTGTCTGCCGTCGGCGGGCGTGCCGAGCTTCTGCAGATGCAGATAGCCGATACGGATTTCGTCGAGGGACGCGGCGAACTGGCGTTTGGAAAAGCCGGGGCGCCGTGAGGATGTCACGGCGCGGGTATCGACCAGCAGCGTCACCCGGGCGCGCTTGAGCTCGGTGAGCACGGCCGCGGGCGTCGCCTTTTCATAGCCGATGGTGAAGAGCGGCGGTGCTGTCCCGGACATTGTCGCCTCTATGCGGGAGCTTTTGGCCGCATCTCCAGCTCTTTTTCCAGCCGCGTGATGTTCTCGAACAGGCGCTTGCTGGTGAGCTTCAGGAAACTCAGCCCGAATTCCGGATTCTGGAAATAGAGCTCCTCGAATTTCTCGTAGGACAAAGCGAGGATCTCGCCGTCGTCGAGTGACACGAGACTGAGTGTGCGTACGCCGTCGGGCTGGAGCAAGCCCAATTCCCCGACCACGGCGCCGGGCTGCAGTTCCAGATTGATTTCCTGCAGCAGGAAGCGGCCCGATACGACCAGATACATGGCCTCGGCGAGATCGCCCTTGCGGAACAGGATCTGGCCGGCCTTGGTGCGGCGCTTCGTCATAAAGGGCTGCAGCCAGGTCATGTCCAGATCGGAACGGGCGGCGCGCTTGGTTCTCTTGATGAGTTCGCGCATTTCCCGCAGCCGGTAGAGGTTCAGCGGCAGCACGATGCAATTCAGGATCAGGGTCGGATAGATCGCCGACAGCGAGGCATAGATCAGGAAGAAGCCGTTGGTCACGATGCCCACGACCCGGAGCGGGATCATGGTCTTCATCCAGTATTGGACGACGGTCAGGACGATACCGGCCGCAGCCGCGATCTGGGCAATCAACGCATAGTCCATCCCGTCCTCCAGCCGCCGCCGACGGCCATGCCGCATGAATCAGCGTCCGATTGTCATTGCTCCGGCCCCGGCAAGCAACTTGTCCGAAGCGTGCCCGGGTTGTCGGCACCCCGATCCGGTGCTAAGGGGCGGCATGGAGCTGCTGACGTGACACGCTTCGACCATCTCCGACGCAAGAGCCGGCCGTGGATCGCCATGATCGCGGCCTATGCGGTGGCGTTGCAGATGCTGCTGTCCGCGGCCGTGGCGAGCCAGATGGCTGCCGCGCCGTCAGGCTCCTCCGCCATCATCTGTTACGGGGCCACGCTGACTGGCGACACGTCGGGGCAGGGCGACGTCGTGGTCCTGCACCAGGCGTCGTGCATCCTGTGCAGCGTCGGCTTGTCGGCTCCGGTCGATCCCGTGGCGGTGATCCTCGTGCCCGCTTATGAGGGTAAGGGTGTTGTTGT
>JAEWCJ010000215.1 GCA_023390695.1 Pseudomonadota bacterium
CGGCTCATCACATCCTGGGGCTGGAGCAGGTCCCAAGGGTTCGGCTGTTCGCCGATTAAAGTGGTACGTGAGCTGGGTTCAGAACGTCGTGAGACAGTTCGGTCCCTATCTGCCGTGGGTGTCGGAGTTTTGAGAGGATTTGTCCCTAGTACGAGAGGACCGGGATGAACGCACCTCTGGTGGAGCTGTTGTCGCGCCAGCGGCAGTGCAGCGTAGCTACGTGCGGACGGGATAACCGCTGAAGGCATCTAAGCGGGAAACCCACCTCAAAACGAGAACTCCCTAAACAAAGCCGTGGTAGACCACCACGTTGATAGGCCGGGTGTGTAAGCGTGGCGACACGTTGAGCTTACCGGTACTAATAGCTTGATCGGCTTGATTGCTCTCATTGCCAATATCCATTCGCGCGTGGCGCGATGCATTGGTCGGAGCTCAAAAGCTCGAAGTCATCATAAGACCAGCAGCTTGCTGAATGAGGTCCCCGCCTTCGCGGGGATGCTCGCTCCGCTCGCACTTTACTTCTCATTCCGTCTTTCGCCGGCCTGGTGGTTTTTGCGGAGAGCCTGAACCCGATCCCATTTCGAACTCGGCCGTTAAACTTTCCCGCGCCAATGGTACTAAGTCTCAAGACTTGGAAGAGTAGGTCGCTGCCAGGCCTGCAAAGGACGGAATTTTCCTCATCACGATGAATGAATGCGCGGCGCAAGCCTTGCACTGAAAAAAGAAGCCGCCGCGCATTCCGCGGCGGCTTTTTTCATGGTGGATGGCGCGGCAATGGCGTGTTCGACACGATGCATTGCTGCTACAAGCGGCCAGGAATTGACGCGGGGTGGAGCAGCCCGGTAGCTCGTCAGGCTCATAACCTGAAGGTCGTAGGTTCAAATCCTACCCCCGCAACCAAATACGAAAGCCCCGGACTTCGGTCCGGGGCTTTTTGTTTTGCTGCGGTGTTTCCGGCCGTCGCCGTCTATTCGACGGTGCGGTTGCTCCTTTGCTCGGCCGGCGCCGCGAGCGGGTGGGGATTGCCGCCGCTTTTCAGGAGCGCCGCGGGACCTGGTTCGCCGAGCGCCGGCGCGGGCTCGTCGCCTGCACGGAATTGCCGCTGGAAGGCGCCCGCGTCGAGCGCGACCGATTGCGGCTCGTAATTCGCCAGCAGCCGCAGCACATCCGGGCGCGCATAATGGCCCGCCGAATCGCAGACGTATTTGATGTAAACGATCTGCGCGAGATCGATCTCGGCATACAGAATCGCCTCGTCGTCGCGATTCGGGCCGGCGAGAATGCGGCCGTTCGGCGCGATGATCGCGCTCCAGCCGCCGCCGGTGCGGATCATGTCCTCGCGTCCGACCAGGTCGAGCTTGCGGATTACGTCCTCGTCGACGCGCGACTGCACGTTGATGACGAAGCTCTGCGCCGCGAGCGCGTGGTGGCGCGCCGCCGCCGAGGTGACGTCGTCGAAGAAGCCTGAATTGGGATCGTGCGTGACCGCCGAAATGCCGGGCCAGGCGGCAATGTGGATCTGTTCGCCCTGACTGGTGAGCGCATAGCGGGCGAGATCCATCGTATGTTCCCAGCAGATCAGGCCGCCGACCCGCCCATACGGGGTCTCGTGCACGCGCAGCCCCGACCCGTCGCCGCGTCCCCAGACCGTGCGCTCGACATGGGTCGGCTGCAATTTGCGGTGGCGGCCGATGATGTTGCCCTGATCGTCGAAATACAGCAGCGTGTTGTAGAGCGTTCCGCCGTCACGCTCGGTGACGCCGAGAACGACAAAGGCGCCGGCCTGGCGCGCCGCCGCGCCGACACGCGCCGTCTCGGGACCGCCAACCACGATGCTGTTGGAGAAGAATTCGTGGAAGAGCGGGGCGCCGCGCACCGGCGTGTGGGTCCAGATCCAGAACGGATAGCCCGGCACAAAGGATTCCGGAAACACGATCAGCTTTGCGCCATTTGCGGCGGCTTCCGCAATCAGCCGGCAGGTCTTGTCGATGCTGCCGTCGCGATCGAGAAAGACCGAGGCTGCGTGGACGGCGGCGGCTGTGAATTTTGGATAAGTGTCACCCATTGATGCGCTCCAGGCATTAGAAAATCGGCGCCGCCAAGGCTAGAAGCGATCATCCGATTTGGCTTTCGAGAACCGGCCCGGATTTTCAGAAAACGGCTCCCGGACGCCGGACCGAAGAAGTTCCGCGCTTGATCGGCGCTTGGGCTTCCTGGCGGGCCGCGCTATGCTCCGGCGCCGTCTTTCCGCCATTCAGCGAATTCGCATGATGACCGTCTCGTCGCCGGTCGCCGGCCTGCTTCCGGCGCATGAAACGCATCAGATTGCATTGCGTCCGCACAACAGGCTGATCGCTCACAGCGACCAATTGGGCTGGCGCAATCTTTATGGCTCGCTGGCAGCCGAGGCGCCGTGGTCGGCGCCGCTGCAGGCGGTCGAGCATCCCTGTCTGGTTTATTGTCTGCATCAGTCGGCGACGATCTGGCGCAAGATCGATGGCGAGGGACGCGCGCAAACGGCCGTGCTTGGGCCGGGACAATTCAGCATCATTCCTGCGCGCGTCGGCTCGCACTGGGAAATCCGCGGTCATCCTCACATTCTGCTGCTCTATCTCCGCCGCGCGATGATTGAGCGTATTGCGCAGCAGGATTTCAATGTGGACGGCGGCCGTATCGATTTCATTCCGAGACTCGCCGCATATGATCCGCTGCTCGAGCAATTGGCGCTGGCGGTCATCGAATGCATGCGCTCGAAGGACCCCGTGCGCGGGGCGCCCTATGCCGACAGGCTGGCGCAGATGATCGCCGCGCATTTGCTGGCGCGCCATTGCTCACATGGCGGCCGGCCGGATCCGGGTGCCGGACATATCGGACAAAACCGGCTGGAGCGCGTGCGCGATTACATCGAGGCGTCGCTGGATGGTGAACTCGACCTCGATACGCTCGCGGATCAGGCGGGCGTCAGTGTCCGCTACTTCACTCGCCTCTTCCGCCGGCATTTCGGTGAGCCGCCGCATCGCTATGTCCTGCGGCGGCGGATCGAACGGGCCAAGCGATTGCTGCGGACCACGGATCTGCCGGTTGCGGAAATCGCTCTGACGACGGGATTTTCCAGCCAGAGCCATATGACGGCAGCGTTCAAGAAATTTGTCGGTCTGGGCCCCGCACGATATCGCCGCGACGGCGGCCATTGACCGCGGCAAGACGCAGCGCGTTGGTTTGCACACCAAAGCTCAGGTCGGGCTCTCACGCGGCAATGACGGCGTTTGCCAGCTTGCTTCTCCCTTCACGATCGTTCCGGCCCAGTCGGCAAATCGTCGCCGGATGAAAAATAATTTTGGATGGCGCGCAGGAACGTGCCAGCCCGGTAAACTGACGGCGCCGCGATTTCGCTTGCGCAGCATGAATGTATCGGACTCGCTGTAGCGCATTCAGCAGCCACGATATTTCTTTCGTTCTCCGGCGCCCAATTCGACCTGTTGTTTTGCAACGCAGCAGAGTTGCGGACGCATAATTTGCGGAATTTGTCGATCCATTATTATGAATAATTGAGCTTCCGTTTTTCGCTGGACCTGTTCTAGGCTCAGCGCGCCCTTGAGTGCGGCTGGTTCTGAGCTGCGTCCGGGGGCGGGTGGCTCGTCAGGCTCAACGCAAAAAGCTGGCATCAGACCGGCACTGACAAAAATGACTCAAGGGAGAAACACTCATGAAGCGCTCATTGCTGAAATTCAGTTTTGGTGCGGCCGGCCTCTTGGCGGGTGCCTGCATCTCTGCACCGGTTCCCGCGCAGGCAGCCTGGGAGCCGACGCGGCCGGTTGAATTCATCATCCCGGCCGGTACCGGCGGCGGCGCCGACCAGATGGCGCGCGCCATCCAGGGCATCATCAGCAAGCACAATCTGATGAAGCAGCCGCTTGTGGTGATCAACAAGGCCGGCGGCGCCGGCGGCGAAGGCTTCCTCGACGTGAAGGCTTCACGCGGCAATCCGCACAAGATCATCATCACGCTGTCCAATCTCTTCACCACACCGCTTGCGACCGGCATTCCCTTCAGTTGGAAGGATCTGACGCCGGTGGCGATGCTCGCGCTCGACGAATTCGTGCTCTGGGTCAATGCGGACAAGCCTTACAAGAGCGTCAAGGAATACATTGACGACGTGAAGAAGGCGCCGCCCGGCTCGATCAAGATGGGCGGAACCGGCTCCAAGCAGGAAGACCAGATCATCACGGTGGCGCTTGAAAAGGCGACCGGCACCAAGTTCACCTACATCCCCTATCGCGGCGGCGGCGAAGTGGCGGTGCAACTGGTCGGCGGCCACGTCGATTCCACGGTGAACAACCCGATTGAGGCGGTCGCGCAATGGCGCGGCGGCAAGGTGCGTCCGCTCTGCGTGTTCGACGGCAAGCCGCTCGACTACAAGGAGCCGATCGCGGACGGCAAGAGCTGGGCGGATATCCCCACCTGCAAGTCGCAGGGCATCGATATGGAATATCTGATGCTGCGCGGCATCTTCACGGTGCCGGGCGCGACGAAGGATCAGGTCCAGTACTATGTCGACCTGATGAAGAAGGTGCGCGAGACGCCAGAATGGCAGGACCTGATGAAACAGGGTGCCTTCAATACCACCTTCATGTCCGGCGACGACTACGCGAAATGGGTGGCGAAAGAGGAAGGCCGCCACCAGCAGCTGATGAAGGAAGCCGGATTCCTGGTCACAAAATAACGACGCGTCCGTGCGGCCCCGCGCCGG